>DASZLW010000197.1:0-7752 GCA_035552175.1 Gaiellaceae bacterium
GGCGAGCCGGAACCCGATCGCGCCCTCGTCGCAGGCGGCCGGATCGACGCCGGCGACCTTCATGAGCGCCCGCAGGCCGGGCTTCTGCGTCTGAGAGAGGCGGCGAAGCCCGGCGAGTGCGAGCCCGCGGCTCTCGTCGAGCAGCGGCACGACGTCGGCCACCGTGGCGAGCGCGACGATGTCGAGATGGCGATCGAGGAACGCGTGCCCCGGCCCGAGCAGCGCCTCGGCGAGCTTCCAGACGACCGCCGTTCCACACAGGCCGGCAAAGGGGTAGTCGCCCTTGAGCGTCGCGACGACCGGGCAGGCAGGGAAGCTCTCGCCGGGACGGTGGTGATCGGTGACGATCACCTCGAGCCCGAGCCGCGCAGCTTCCTCGACCTCGGCCACTGCCGTGATCCCGCAGTCGACCGTGAGCACGAGATCGACGCCGTCGGCGGCGAGCTTCGCGAGCGTCTGCGCAGCGAGGCCGTAACCTTCCTCGAAGCGCGACGGCAGATGCCAGGCGGGCTCGGCTCCGAGCTCGCGGAGGAGATGGACGGCGAGCGCCGTCGCGCAGATCCCGTCGGCGTCGTAGTCGCCGTGGACGCAGATCTTCCGCCCCGCCTCGACGGCGGCGCGGAGACGCGAGACCGCCTCGGTCATGTCGCCGAGCCGAAACGGGTCGTGGCCGGGCATCGCGCCGGTGAGGAAGGCCCGCGCCTCGGCGGGATCTGTGTACCCGCGCCGGACGAGCACCGACGCGAGGGTGTCGCTGACGCCGAGCTCGGCTCCGAGTGTCCGCAACGCCTCGGCCGGGCACGGACGGATCGTCCATGTGGCCATCTCCATAGGACGATCGAGGGTACGGACGAACCCGGACGGCGCCTCCGGCGGAGCTCATTCCTTCGGCAGATTCACTCCGAGGATCGTGAGGACGATGACGAAGGCGATGACGACGGCGCCTCCGATCACGAGCGGCGTCTTGTTCTGCACGTCGCGGACCGAGTCGGCGAACGCGCGGGCGAGGAGGATGAGCACGGCTGCGATCAGCCCGATCCCCACGACGAACAGTGGCGCGAGCGTCAGCAGCCGCTCCCAGCGAGCGGTCCCGAGCATGCCCCGAACGGTAGCCGGAGCCGAGCGAGGCGCCGGAACCTTCGGGCTATCCTGGAGAAACGCATGAGCGACACGAACCTCTCCGCCGGCACGAACTACTCGTCGGGCGACGACTGGACCGTCGAGTACCTCGGGTACTCGCTCACGTTCAACGCGAACGACTTCGAGCAGCGCGTCGTCGCGGCCGCCGCCAAGCTCGGGCTCGTCGAGGCGAACGAGCTCGACGACGAGGAGACGAACGACCTCGTCGCGCTTGCCCGGAACGGGGTGATCTCGAATCCGGAGTCGCGCCTCGGCCGCTACCTCGAGCGCAACTGGGAACGGATCTCGCTGATCGGCCGGGAGTCGCTCGTCTACTGGCTCCGGAAGCTCGTCTTCCGCGGCGCGTGGCTCGACCACCAGGTCAAGCGTGGTGCGCTCGAGGTCGTGTGGGACGAGAACGAGGCCGAGTTCGCCTACCAGCATCCGGGCGGCAGGCGCCCGCTGCTCGAGCTTGCGCCCGTGCCGTCCTGGCACGAGTTCCAGTTCAAGGGCTGAAGAGAGGGCAGCGTCCGGTGACGCGCGCCGCCGCCCTCGCCGCGTACCTGGCGGCGCTTCTCGCCGCCGACCACTACGCGACCTACCCCGAGCAGATCGGGCTCGGCGTGCTCACCTGGGGCGTCCTTGCGACGCTGACCCTCCGGCTCCCTGTCTTCCAGCGGGCACTCGTCCTCGGCGTCGTCTGCTTCGCGACGGTCGGCGAGGTAACCGGCTCGCTGATCTGGGGCGTCTACCACTACCGGCTCCACAACCTGCCCCTCTTCATCCCGCCCGCTCACGGGCTCGTCTACCTGGCTGGAGCCTCGATCGCCGCCGCGCTCGCCTCCCATGCGCGCCCGCTCGTCGCGACGGCCGCAGTTGCGGCGGCAGCGTGGGGCATCGCCGGGCTCACGGTCCTGCCCCATCGTGACGTCGCAGGCGCGGTCGGCGTGCCGCTCCTGCTCGTCTTCCTCTGGCGCTCGCAGAACCGCGCCCTCTACGCGAGCGTCTTCCTCTTCGTCGCGGCGCTCGAGCTCTACGGGACGGCGATCGGCACCTGGCGCTGGGCCCGGACGCTGCCAGGGCTCGGGATCCCCGACGGGAACCCACCGTCGGGGGTCGCGTCGGGCTACGTGTGGTTCGACGTGATGGCGATGCTCGTCGCGCCGCTGCTCCTGCCGCTCGTGGACGGGCGGATCAGAACAGCGTCGAGCGGGCGCCTTCGCCTCCGGCGTGCGCCCGCCCGAGGTCGGTGATCATCCGTCCTCTCGGGGTGCGCTGCAGGAAGCCGAGCTGCAGCAGGTAGGGCTCGTAGACGTCCTCGATCGTCTCGGCCTCCTCGCCGAGTGCGACCGCGAGCGTCGACAGGCCGACGGGCCCGCCGCCGAACTTCCAGACCACGGCCGAGAGCAGGTCGCGATCGAACCGCTCGAGGCCCGAGCCGTCGATCTCGAGCAGGGCGAGCGCCTCGTCGGCGATCCCGGTCGTGATCTCTCCGGCGTGACGCACCTCGGCGACGTCGCGCACGCGGCGCAGGATCCGGTTCGCGATCCTCGGCGTACCGCGAGCGCGCCGCGCGATCTCCTGCGCGGCATCGTCGGCGACGACCACGCCGAGGATCCTGGCGCTCCGGCGGACGATCGTGGCGAGCTCCGCGGCCGAGTAGTGGTCGAGCCTGAACGTCAGCCCGAACCGGTCGCGGAGCGGCGTCGTGAGGAGGCCGGTGCGCGTGGTCGCGCCGACGAGCGTGAACGGCGGGAGGTCGAGCGTGAGCGTGCGCGCGGCGGGGCCCTGGCCCATGATGATGTCGAGCCGGAAGTCCTCGAGGGCCGGGTAGAGGATCTCCTCGACCGCGCGGTTGAGGCGGTGGATCTCGTCGACGAAGAGCACGTCGCGCGGCTCGAGGGCCGTCAGCAGCGACGCGACATCGCCCTTCCGCTCGAGCGCAGGCCCAGCGACCGTGCGGATCGAGACGTCGAGCTCGCGCCGGATGATCTGCGCGAGCGAGGTCTTCCCAAGTCCCGGCGGCCCGGCGAGCAGGACGTGGTCGAGCGCCTCCCCGCGGCCCTTGGCCGCATCGAGCGCGATCGCAAGCTGCTCCTTGACGCGCTCCTGGCCGACGAAGTCGGCGAGCGAGCCCGGTCGCAGCGAGCGGTCGAACTCCTCCTCCGGCTCCTCCATCGTGGGGGCGACGATGCTCGTCATGCCGCCCGCCGGAGGGCCTGGCGGACCTGCTCCTCGGTCGAGAGAGACTCGTCGACATCCGTGAGGGCGCGGTCGGCGTCGATCACCGTCCAGCCGAGCGCGACGAGCGCATCGCGCGCCTCGAGCGCGCCGCCCCCGACCGGGCCCGCCGTCAGATCCGGAGTGCCGAGCTTGTCCTTCAGCTCCATCACGACGCGCTGCGCCGTCTTGCGCCCGATCCCGGGGATCGCCTCGAAGCGCGCGAGGTCGTCGCGGGCGATCGCGCGCCGCAGCTCGAACGGCGGCGAGCCGGAGACGATTGCGAGCGCCACCTTCGGCCCGATCCCCGAGACGCCGAGCAGCAGCTCGAAGAGCTCGCGCTCCTCCCCGGAGGCGAATCCGTAGAGCTGCAATGCGTCCTCCCGGACATGGGTGTGGATCTCGACAGTCGTCTCCTCGCCCACGCGCGCCGAGACGCGCGGCGTCGCCGCGACGAGGTATCCGACCCCGCCGACGTCGATCAGGAGACCCGAGGCCGAACGTGCGGCGACGGTGCCGCGAAGACGGCCGATCATCGGGCTCTCCGGACGGTCACGCGCGAGACGCTACGAGCCGAAGCGGACGCCTCGGCGGCGATCCGCAGGAGCGGGGGCGCCATCGCATGGCAGATCGCGACCGCGAGCGCATCGGCGGCGTGATCGGGCGTCGGCACCTCGGCGAGCGAGAGGATCGCCTTCACCATCCGCTGCACCTGGGCCTTGTCGGCGCGCCCGTATCCGCAGACCGCCTGCTTCACGCGGCTCGGCGCGTACTCGAGACACTCGATGCCCGCGACCGCCGCGGCGACGAGCACCGCGCCGCGCGCCTGCCCGACGGAGAGTGCGATGCGGGCGTCTGCGCCGACGTACGACTCCTCCAGGGCGACGGCATCCGGGGCGTGCTCCGAGATCAGCCCCGAGACCCCTTCGAAGATCGTGAGCAGCCGCCGGTCCACGCGCTCCCGGGCGGACGTTCGCCACCACCCGTGGCACGTGGCCCTGAGGCGCCCTTCGCTTTCGCACACCACCCCGTACCCGCAAGCAGCCGTCCCCGGATCGATGCCCAGAACCTTCACACGGAGAGGTTACGGACCGACCCGGACGTTCCTGCGAAGAAGCGCGGGACGCTACGCGGTGGCCGCCTCGAGCACCTGCTCGGGGATGTCGAAGTTGGCGTAGACCTCCTGGACGTCGTCGTTGTCCTCGAGTGCGTCGATGAGGCGGATCAGCGACTTCGCCTTCGCCTCGTCGTCGACGGCGACGGTGGTCTTGGGGAGCATCGAGAGCTCGGCCGACTCGACGGTGAACCCGGCGTCCTCGATCGCGACACGGACGGCCGCGAGGCTCTCGGGCGCGCTCGTCACCTGGAACACGTCGCCGTCGGCCTCGAGATCGTCGGCACCAGCGTCGGCGGCTGCGAGGAACAGCTCGTCCTCGTCGACGCCGCCGGCCGAGACCATGACGACCCCGCGCCGCTCGAACTGCCACGCGACGGCGCCCGATGTCCCGAGGTTGCCGCCGAACTTCGCGAAGATGTGCCGCACGTCGGAGGCGGTGCGGTTCTTGTTGTCGGTGAGCGCCTCGGCGATCACCGCGACGCCCTCGGGCCCGTAGCCCTCGTAGACGATCGTCTCGAAGGCGGCGGAGTCGGCGTCGCTGCCGGCGCCCTTGGCGATCGCGCGCTCGATGTTGTCCTTGGGCATCGAATAGGACTTGGCCTTCTCGATCGCGTTCTGGAGCGCGAGGTTGTTCAGCGGGTCTCCCCCGCCCTCTTTCGCGGCGACGATGATCGCGCGCGCGAGCTTCGAGAAGAGCTTCCCGCGCTTCGCGTCGGCGGCGCCCTTCTTGTGCTTGATGGACGACCACTTGCTATGCCCTGACAACGTCACCCTCCCGGACGGATTCGAGGAACAGTTCGTGGAGCCGCGTGTCGTCGGTGAGCTCCGGATGGAACGCGGCGACGAGGAAGCGGCCCTCGCGCGCGAGCACGGGATGGCCGTCCACCTCTGCGAGCACCTCGACCCCTGGGCCGACCTCGTCGATCCAGGGCGCGCGGATGAAGACGGCGCGCACCGGCGAGTCGAGGCCGGCGACGTCGAGGTCGCTCTCGAACGATGCGACCTGGCGGCCGAAGGCGTTCCGGGTCACCGAGAGGTCGACGAGCCCGAGGTGGTTCCGGTCGAGCACGATCATCCCCGCACAGGTGCCGAATACCGGCGCCTCGAAGGCTCGGACGGCCTCGTCCAGGCCGTAGAGGTGCATCAATCGCGTGAACGCGGTCGACTCGCCCCCCGGGATCACGAGCCCGTCCAGGCCCTCGAGCTGCTCGGGCTTCCGTATTTCGGCGACGTCGGCACCGAGGCGGCGCAGCATCGCTGCGTGCTCCCGGAAGTTGCCCTGCACGGCGAGGACTCCGATACGAAGCGGCTTCATGGGCTGAATGGTAAAGCTTGGCCGGTGAACGCGGCCGCCGTCCTGCTCGCGCTGGCGTCGGCTGCCACCTGGGGCGTCGCCGACTTCTCGGGCGGGCTCCTCTCGCGGCGCGTCCCGACGATCCCCGTGACCGTGATCTCCCAGGCCGCCGGCTTCGTCGGCCTCCTCGTGATCCTGATGGCTCACGGCGGCGGCATCGCGGACCGCTCGTTCTGGCTCGGGATCCTCGCCGGTCTCGGCGGCGGCTCCGGGCTCGCCGCGTTCTACAAGGCGCTCTCGCTCGGGACGATGAGCATCGTCTCGCCGCTCGCCGCCTGCGGGGCGATCGTGCCGTTCGCGGTCTCGCTCGCGACGGGCGAGCGGCCCGGCGCGATCTCGATCGGCGGGGCGGTGCTCGCGCTCGGAGGCGCCGTGCTCGCCTCGCTCGAGGAGCGGAAGGCCAACGTCCCCGATCGCGCCCGGGCCGTCGCGCTCGCCGTCGCCGCCGCCGTCGCGCTCGGCCTCTTCACGTATTTCCTCGGGCTCGGGAGTCGTGAGGGGAGCCCGCTCTCGACCCTCGTCGGCGCCCGGGTCGGCTCGCTTGCCTTCCTGCTCTGCCTCGCCGCCGGCCGGCGGGAGTCGCTGCGCATCGAGCGGCGCTGGGTCGCGCCGGTGGCGATCGTCGGCCTCGTCGATGTCTCGGCGAATGCACTCTTCGCGCTCGCGAGCGGCCACGGGCTGCTCGCGCTCGTCTCGGTGCTCGGCTCGCTCTACCCGGTGATGACGGTGCTGCTCGCCCACGTCCTCCTCGGCGAGCGCCTGACCCCGATGCAGATCGCCGGCGTCGGAGTGGCGCTTGCGGGTGTCGCCGCGCTCTCGAGTGCGTAGCCTTGCAACACTGGTGACGTCATGGACTCCCTTGCCGGGAAGCTGCTGATCTCGTCGCCGTCGCTCGTCGACCCGAACTTCCGCAGGACGGTCGTGCTCGTGACCCATCATGACGAGGAGGGTGCCGTCGGGATCGTGCTCTCGCGGCCGTCGGAGATGCGGATCGACGACGCTGTCCCCGACCTCGGCGCGCTCCCGTATGCCGACGAGGTCGTCTACATCGGGGGGCCCGTGCAGCCGGAGGCGGTCGTCGTTCTCGCCGAGCTCGACGAGCCGCTCGAGGAGACCGAGCCGATCGTCGGCAGTGTCGTCTACATGCCGCCGGGAATCGACGTCGATGCGCTTCCCGCCTCGCGCGTCCGCGTGTTCGCCGGCTACTCCGGCTGGGGGCCCGGCCAGCTCGAGCGGGAGCTCGAGGAGTCCGCCTGGATCGTCGCCGCGGCGCTTCCACAGGACGTCTTCGCGTCCGACCCGGACGATCTCTGGCGCACCGTCCTCCATCGCAAGGGCGGGAAGTTCACGCTGATCGCGACGATGCCGTTCGATCCGGGACTGAACTGACGGGGCGACCCACGGGCCGTCGAGTGCTACACGGCGTCGGGGTTCGCGTCGGCGCCGAGCGACTGGTCGCCGAGGAGGCCGCCGTCCCAGATCGCCGTGATGTGGGCGACCGGGAGGTGGTGGAACTCGAGGCGCCACCAGTCGGGCGCCCCGATCGAGGCGTCCTGGTAGAGCGTCCAGCCGTCCCCGGCGTACTCGATCCAGTCGATCGGCGTCGAGGGGTCGTGCGGCGGCTCGGGCTTCGCGTGCCCGAAGTCGCTCTCGTCCGTCCAGATGTAGAGCTTGCCGCCGTGCTCGGCGATGAACTCGAGCGCGTGCTCGGAGGCCTCGACCTTCACGTCGCGCAGTCTACGAGAGCGCCGGCCGCTGCGTCAGCGGCCGGTCCAGGTCGCGGCGCGTTTCCCGAGGAACGCGGCGACGCCTTCGCGACCGTCCTCGGAGCGGACGCAGCGGGCGAAAGCCTCGAGCTCGAGAGCATCGCTCCGCTCCTCGCGCGTCGCGCGGAGGAGCGCCTTCAGCTCGCGGACCGAGTTCGGGCTCTGCGCGGCGATCG
>DASZLW010000198.1:0-29404 GCA_035552175.1 Gaiellaceae bacterium
GTCCAGATCGCCGCTCGCGACATCAAGGTGCGCTACCGCCAGACCGCCCTCGGAGCAAGCTGGGCCCTTCTCCAGCCGGTGGCGACGATGATCGTGTTCTCGATCTTCTTCGGCCGGGTCGCCCACATCTCGTCGGACGGGGCGCCGTACTGGTTGTTCAGCCTCACCGGTCTCGTCCCCTGGACCTTCTTCTCGAGCGCGCTCTCCCTCGGCTCCGACAGCGTCGTCAGGAGCGCGTCGCTCGTCTCCAAGATCTACTTCCCGCGGATCTTCATCCCGCTCGGCGTCCTCGTGGCCGGTCTTCTCGACCTCGGGATCGCACTCGTCCTCCTCCTCGTCTGCGTCTTCGCCGACGGCATCGCGCCTTCGCCGTCGCTCCTCCTGCTCCCGGTGCTGGTCGCGATCATGGTCGTCGCCAGCCTGGGCATCACCAGTGCGCTCTCCGCCGTGAACGTCAAGTATCGCGACGTCCGCTACGCGCTCCCGTTCGTCGTCCAGCTCTGGCTGTTCGCGACCCCGATCGCCTATCCCGCAAGCCTGATCCACGAGCCCTGGCGGACATTGCTCGCGATCAATCCGATGGCCGGAGTCGTCGAGGGCTTCCGGTGGGCAGTCCTCGGCTCCGGCCCGAGCCCCTGGTCGATGATCGCCGTCTCGGCCGGCTCGTCCCTCGTCCTCCTCGCACTCGGACTCGCGTACTTCGGGCGCGCCGAGCGAGACTTCGCGGACATCGTGTGACCGCTGTGAACGGGTTGTCGATCCAGGCGAAAGGGGTCGGAAAGAGCTTCAGGCTCGGAACGAACCAGCGGGGCTACAACACGCTCCGGGAGAGCCTCGTCAACATCGCCCTTCGCCCTGTTCGCCGGACTTCGAACACGGCCATCGACACCCTCTGGGCCCTTCGAGACGTGTCCATGACGATCCACGAGGGCGAGGTCGTCGGCCTCATCGGTCACAACGGCGCCGGGAAGAGCACGTTCCTCAAGATCCTCTCGCGGATCACCGATCCCACGACCGGCTGGGTCGACGTCACGGGTCGCGTCGGCTCTCTGCTCGAGGTCGGCACGGGCTTCCATCCGGAGCTCACCGGCCGGGAGAACATCTATCTGAACGGCGCGATCCTCGGGATGCGGCGTTCCGAGATCCAGAAGCAGTTCGACGCGATCGTCGATTTCGCCGAGATCGAGCGCTTCCTCGACACGCCGGTCAAGCGGTACTCAAGCGGGATGTCCGTGCGGCTCGCGTTCGCGGTCGCGGCCCATCTCGAGCCCGAGATCCTGCTCGTCGACGAGGTCCTCGCCGTGGGCGACGCCGCCTTCCAGCGAAAGTCGCTCGGGAAGATGGGCGAGGTCGCGGCGCAGGGCCGCACCGTGGTCTTCATCTCGCACAACCTGGCCGTGATCCAGTCGCTCTGCCAGCGCGCCGTCGTGCTCGACAAGGGCTCGATCACGGCCGACGGGCCGGTGATGGAGGCGACCTCCGAGTACCTCCGCGGACTCGAACGGGCCGCGTCGGCCGACCTCCTGGAGCGCGTCGACCGCGACAACCGCGGGTGGCAGGAGGTGAGAGTTCGGCGCCTCGAGATCACCGACGAAGGCGGCCACCCGGACCTCGTCGTGAGCGGCCGGTCCGTCACGATCCGGGTTCACCTGACGGATGTGATGCCGATGCTCGAATGCCGGCTCATGATCCTGAACGCGTTGGGACAGCCGATCACCGTCCTCGACAGCGAGATCCTCGCCCCGAGCGACGTCCGCGATCCCGGCATCGGCCCGCAGATCGAGTGCCGGGTCGCGGCGCTGCCGCTCGTGCCGGGCCGCTACAGGATCGACGTCCTGCTCAAGGGACGGCGGCAGATCCAGGACGGCCTCCAGGCCGCCGCGTTCTTCGATGTCGAGCCGAGCGTCATCGGCGACCGGCCGGTGCCCACCGCCGGGTCGGACGGTGACGTCCTGCTCGCTCACACGTGGACGCTTCCGGCATGACGAGGATCCTCGCGCCGCCCCGTTCGGACGGTGGCGCATCCACGTCCGGGCCCGGGAGATTCTCGATCGTCGTCGCCGCCTACCAGGCCGCAGGCACGATCGAGGCCTGCCTTCGATCGGCCCTCGAGCAGACGCATCCCGCACACGAGGTCATCGTCGTCGACGACGGTTCGACGGACGACCTGGAAGCTGCGGTCGAGCCCTTCCGAGAACGGATCGCGTTCGTCCGCAAGCCGAACGGCGGCGGCGCATCCGCACGGAACGAGGGCGCCCGGGCGATGACGGGGGACTTCATGGCGATCCTCGACGCCGACGACGTCTACCATCCGCGCCGCCTCGAGGTGCTCTCGGCCCTGGCGGCGTCCAGGCCCGACCTCGATCTCCTCACCACCGACGCGCGCTTCGTCGCGGACGGCCGGCCGGGAGGGCGCTTCTCGACCAGGACGCCGTTCGAGGTCGACGACCAGCGAAGGGCTATCTTCGACACCTGCTTCGTAGGCGGTTGGCCTGCGGTGCGGCTCTCCGGGCTCCAGTCGATCGGCGGCTTCGACGAGTCGTTCCGGATCGCATACGACTGGGACTGCTGGCTGCGCCTGATCCTCGCCGGCGCCCGGGCCGGATTCGTCGACGAGTGCCTCTACGACTACGTCCTCAGCCCGGCGAGCCTCTCGGCGAACCGGGTCGACGCTCTGTGGGAGAGGGTTCGGCTGCTCGAGAAGGCCTCACGGAACGAGGCGCTTCGTGACGAAGAGCGTCCGGCCCTCCACGATGCGCTCCTCCGTCACCGACAGCGGGCGGCGTTGACCGAGGCCCGGTCCTCGCACTCCGGATCCGGACGGGCGCGACTGGCGAGACTCGCCGCCTCACCCGGACTGACGCTCGGCACCCGGATCCGGATCGGCATGCATCTCGCCGCTCCTGCGCTCGGCGGACGGCGATCGCGCCAGAACGCCCCCGAGACGGACTGACCCCGGGGAACGCGCACTCGAGGAGTGAGCCGCCGGGCTCACCGATCGACGAGCAGGCGGCGGAGAGCGGCGCCGATCGCCGCCGTGCCATAAGACTCGGCCTGGGCCCTCGCGGCCAGGCCTTTCAACCGGCGGATCTCGGGATCGACCACGAGATTTCTCAAGCCGGCGGCAAGGGAAGCCACGTCCGCCACGGGCACGAGGATTCCGCCCGATCCCGTCTCGGCGCCGATGACGTCCCGGATCCCGCTGACGTCCGCCGCGACGACCGGGAGACCGCAGGCCATCGCCTCGAGCGGCGCGACGGGGAAACCTTCGTGGCGAGAAGGAAAGGCGTAGATGTCCGCGGCTGCCAGCATCTCGGCGATCTCCTCGCGCGCGTGGACGTATCGATCGATCCAGGTGAAATCCGTGATCTGGTGGTCGCCCAGGCGCTGCGAAAGGTCCGCGGCGTCGCCGCCGCCGCCGATCAGCAGCAGATGCGCATCGAGATCGCCCGGCCGTGAAAGCTCGGCCCAGGCGTCCACCAGCACATCGAGGCCCTTCTTCCACATCTGCACGCGTCCGTGCCAGGCGACGACCACCGCGCCCGGCCGGATCCCGAGCTCCTCCCGAGCCCGTTCTTTCTCCCTCGGCCTCCAGATCGACAGATCGACTGGATTCGGAATCGCTTCGGCCCGCGAGCCCGGATAGCTCTCCGCCACCCGCGTGCGTTCCGCGACGGACGGCACGATCAGCCCTGCCGCCGCCCGCACCGTGCGGGGGCGGATCGCCCCTTCGATCCGCCAGCGCCGGTAGTCGCCTCCCTGGAACACGCCGAACACGGGAAGCTTGTGCAGACGCTGCGTCGCGACGCAGACGTCGAAGAGCGGAAACTCGTATTCCTGGCAGAGAACGGCAGCGCAGCCCCGAGACTTCAGCTCCTGGACCAATGACCTGAGAGGGGTGGCGAGATACGGCGCAAGTTCCTTGAGCGCCGAGAGGGCCGCCTTCGACAACGGGTTCTTCCCGGCGCTCCCGAAGACCTCTTCGACCGAACGGCCGTAGGGAGCGCTCATCCGCTTGCGAAGCTCCCGGTATCTCCGCGGCGTCGGCAGAAGCGAGATCGAGACTCCCGTGGCGGAATGGCGCACCCGTGTCACGGAGCTGACCTTCGATGTGACCGCGACGATAAGCGTGTCGACACCCGCGAGATCGAGCGCGTCGGCATAACCGAAGATCCAGCTTCCGGTGAAATCTCCGCAGAACTCCTCGAGGGTCAGCCCGCTTGGATCGAGGAAGTCCTCCAACAGGAGCCCCCAGGGGAGCAGAGCGACGATCGGTCTCACGGTCGGATGACCCTGCGGCTCGCGCGAGCCGACCGTCACCGAGCCGCGACGTCCTTGATCGCGACGAGCGTTTCGGCAAGCCACGGCAGGCGGTAGGGGATCGAGTTCAGGCTTCGCCGGATCCGCCATCGCTTGGCCAGGCGGGCGAGATGGCTGTCGTACTGCCCGAGGCCCGCGCCGTAGACCTTGTATCCGCGGTCCGCGAGCATGCGCCTCGACACGTAGCTGACATGGGCCTCCCGGGCGTTGAACCCGAGCGGCGTCTCATGGCCGTCGCGAAACGCGGGCGAGTTCGGAGGCGAGACGATCACCCGATGGTTGGCGGCGCGCTCGAGGTGCTCGAGCGTCGCGACGACGTGTTCCTGCGGTACGTGCTCGATCAGCTCGCACGCCAGGACGGTGTCCCACGAGCCGTCGAGCGGCTCCGGCATCGTGTGCTCCCAGACGCGGCGATACGCGCCGCGCTCCCTGCAGTGCGCGACGTTCGGCGCGAACGCGTCGCATCCGTCCACCGCCGGCGCCGCCGGAAGCCTCGCCTCCCAGTAGTTCGACTCGATCAGCGCCCCCCAGCGGCCCATCCCACAGCCGACATCGATGACCGTCTCTCCGACAAGCAAGGGAAGGATGACCGGATCGAGGTACGACCACGACGAGCTCACCCGGGTGACCTTAGCCGCGCTACGGCGTCGAAAGCCCGACGAGCACGACCACTCCCGCGGCGATCGCCGACGCGACCGCGTAGAAAAGCGCAGACATGATCAGATGCTTCACGGATCTGATATCGGCACGAACAGGCGGGAACTTGAGACTAAGGTTCGGCACCGCCTCGGTCGATGCTCTGTCTATGAGATCAGCTCTCCTATTCAGCTTGCTCGCCCTGGCTGCCGCCGTCTCGGTAGCGTCGGCGAGTGCCACCGTGCTCGGGCAGACGAAGCTCCAGGCCGAGCGGAACATCCTCGGCTCGGTCGGCCTCCTGCGCCGGCTCGGCAGCCCCTCGGTGAACAAGACGACGAACACCCTCCGCTCGAACACCCGGGTCGTCTGCACCGGAAAGGGCGCTGCGGCCGATCGTCGGTACAAAGCCTTCGCGTGCACCCTCTCCTGGAGGACGTTCCACCTCCGCCTGGACTACGTCGCCCAGGCGCGCGATACGTTTGGCGTCCGGGTGGTACCCGCGTCATCGTCGTCCACCTAGGATCGGGCAGAACCGGCGTATTGCCGGTCAACGGACGAGGCCGTACTCTCGTTGAGGCGTCCATGCGGATCCAGTTCGTCAACGAGAACATCGGCGGCCATGCCACGATGCACCGTCACGTCCGAGCGGCACTCGCGAACTCGACCAGCATTCACCCGACATTCCTCGACCTGCCGACGCCGAGCCTCGCGCGTCGCCTACTCGGTGCCCAGGTTCCGGTACTCGACCGCCTCGACCTCGACCTCCAGCTCATCCGCGCAAGACTGACGCAGAGTGCTGTCGCGAGGCGGCATCTCTCGCGCCTCGAGACGACGCCCGACCTTCTCCACTTCTACACCCAGAACACCGCACTCCTCAGCGTCGATCTGATGCGCCGGATCCCGTCGGTCGTCTCGATCGACGCGACGAACCGCCAGAACTCGTACCTGCTTCCCTACCGTCGCCCGACACGGTTCACGCCGGCATCGGTCGCGGCCACCCACTGGATGGAGCGCCGCGTGCTCGTCAGCGCCAGACGGATCGTGGCCCACTCACTGTGGGCGGCGGACTCGGTTCTCGGGTACGGAATCCCGGCAAGTCGGGTCGAGGTGATCCCCTTCGGGATCTCGGTCCCGCCGGCCCGTCCGGCGATGCCGAGCAACGACCTGCCCCGGATCGCCTTCGTCGGGACCTCGATGGAGCGGAAGGGCGGGTGGCACCTCCTGCGGATCTGGAAGCGCTTCCTCTCCGACCGGAGCCGGCTCGTCCTCGTGACCCCGGAGCGCGTGACCCCGGAGCCCGGAATCGAGGTACGAAACGACGTGCGCCCCGGTGACGGCCGGCTCGAGGAGATCCTTGCCGGCTCCGACATCTTCGCCTTCCCGAGCATGATGGACACCTACGGCTACGCCCTCATCGAGGCAATGGCCGCCGAGCTTCCCGTCGTCGCGCTCGACCACGCAGCGGCACCCGAGATCGTCGCGGACGGCATCACCGGGCACGTCGTCCCGCGGGGCGACGACGAGGCATTCGCCTCGGCGCTCCTCGGACTGATCGGGGATGCCGACGCGCGGCAGGAGATGGGTGTCGCGGGTCGCCGGCGCGTCCTCGAGCGCTTTGATGCGGAGGTGACGACGGCGGGACTGATGTCCGTGATGCGGGACGTGCTCGCATGACCGGTGGGAACTCGCGCCCCCGCGAGGTCTGCCTGGTCGGGATGATCGCGGGCGGCCATTCGGGCGTCCCGCGCTACGCGGCCAAGCTCGTCGAGGCGATCGACCGCGCGGCACCGAGGTTCCCCGAGCTCCGGATTCGCTTCCTCACGAACCCGGCAGGCGCAGTCGCCGCGCCGGTCTCGTCGATCGAGTCGACCGTCGTCCGCTCGCCGGGCTCGTTCGCGAACGCAGGGCCGGCGCGACTGCTCCTCGAGCACCTGAGCGCGCGCCGCGCGCGTGCCGACCTTCTCCACTTCTTCGACACCTCGGGCCCCGTGCTCGCGCCCGGCCGCCCGTTCGTGACCACGGTTCACGATGTCTCCGCCCTGCATGGGTTCCGGCGGGTGAAGAACTCGTACAAGCACCGCCTCTATCCGTGGGCTCTCCGGAGCTGCTCGGCGGCCGTGGCTGTCTCCCAGGCCGCGAAGGACGATGTCGTGCGCGACCTCGGGGTCGACCCGGAGAAGATCTCCGTCGTCCACTCGGGGCCCGGCCTCGGCGCGCCGGCCGCGCTCGTCGAGGAGGAAGCGAAGCGTGATCGGGTGCTTCTCTACGTCGGCAACATCGGCGCGAACAAGAACCTTCCGCTCCTGATCCGCGCGTTCGGGCGCGCCGATCCGGACGCGCGCCTCATCATCGCGGGGCGCCCCGGAGACGGATTCGCTGCGGTGAAGGAGGCGATCGGCGCGACCCCGGCGGCGGATCGGATCGAGCTCCGACTGAGGGCCGACGACGCCGAGGTGGACGGGCTGTACCGGACGGCGGCCGCCCTCGCGCTCCCGTCGAGCTACGAAGGGTTCGGGTTCACCCCGCTCGAGGCGATGGCTCGCGGGTGCCCCGTGATCGAGAGCGACATCCCGGCGCTGCGGGAGGTCTCGGGCGCCGGAGCGCTGCTCGTCCGCCACGACGACGAGAGCGGTTGGGCCGACGCGATCCGCCGCGTCCTCTCGGATTCCGACCTCCAGGCCGACCTGCGTTCGAGAGGCTACGCGACCGCGGCAGGCTTCTCCTGGGATACGACGGCGAGCCGGATCCTCGAGATCTTCCGGGCGGTCGAGCTCGCGTAGAGGCTCGTCCATGGACCATCGACCCGGAAACCTCGACGGTTGAGGGGTTGAGCTCACGGCACTTTTCCCTAAGCTGAGTCCATGAAGGTCTTGCTCACCGGCCATCACGGCTACATCGGTTCGGTCACCGGAGAGGTGCTCGAAGCGAGCGGACACAGCGTGACCGGGCTCGACACCTACTTCTACCGCGGCTGCGATCTCGAGGGCGACGGCTCGCTCCCTCCCGCGCGGGAGCTGGACGTGCGCGACATCGGCCCGGCGGATTTCGAGGGCTACGACGCCGTCGTCCATCTTGCGGCCCTGTCGAACGATCCGATCGGCGCTCTCCGGCCGGAGCTGACCCTCCAGATCAACTACGAAGCCTCGGTCGCGGTCGCGACCGCCGCGCGCGCTGCGGGCGTGTCCCGGTTCGTGTTCGCCTCGTCGTGCAGCATGTACGGGGGCGGCTCCGGTGACGTTCCGGTCGACGAGACGTCGCCCCAGCAGCCGCTCACCGCGTACGCGGAGTCGAAGGTCTACACGGAGAACGCGGTGCGCGAGCTCGCCGACGATTCGTTCTCGCCGATCTTCATGCGGAACTCGACCGCCTACGGCGTCTCCGACCGGCTTCGCCTCGACGTCGTCCTCAACAACCTCGCCGCCTGGGCGCACACGACCGGGCGCATCAAGATCCTCAGCGACGGCACCCCCTGGCGCCCGATCGTCCACATCCGGGATATCGCGGGGGCGACCGCGGCCCTGCTCGAGGCGCCTCGCGACCTCGTGCACGCCGAGGCGTTCAACATCGGCTCGGACACCGAGAACTACCGGGTCAGCGATCTGGCCTCGATCGTCGAGGAGGAGACCGAGAACTGCGTCGTCGAATACGCAGGTTCGGGTGACCCGGACCCGCGCAGCTACCGCGTCGACTTCGGCAAGTTCGCCCGCGCGTTCCCCGACTTCACCTACGAGTGGACGGCCCGGAAGGGCGCGCGCGAGCTGCTCGACGCCTTCGCGCGCGTGAACCTGACGCTCGAGGAGTTCGAGAGCCATCGCTTCATCCGCCTCAAGCAGCTCATGCGACTGCGCGAAAGCGGCTCGCTCGACGCCGATCTCCGCTGGCGCATCGCCGCCTGACGGCGAGCTCGTTCGGAAACCGGAGCTCTAGCTCGACACCGAGTAGACCCGCGCGTCCTGCTCGGCGCGAAGCCTGTCGGCCAGCCGGCCCGCGGGGATCTCGACGTCGTCACGGGCCAGCACCGCATCCTTCGCGACTGCGCGCACGAGCGTGCAGCCCTCGGCGAGGCCGATCGGCAGGAGGCCCTCGGCGGCGGCCTGCCCGGCGTTCTCGGCGAGACCGTAGGACATGAAGCCGCCGAGCCCGTCGATCACCTCGCCCACGGCAAGGTCCCGCTTCGCGGTCGCGACGACCTCGACGCGCAGGCCGTGATCCGGCGCGATCGCGGCGTCCCCGAAGAGCACCGCGCGGGCGATGGTGCTCGGCACCTCGAAATGGCACAGGTGGTAGGGCGTGTAGAAGACATAGAGCGGGCCCTCGCCGAGCTTGTAGAGGTTCAGATAGTGCTTCTGCATCGGATCTTCGTGCGTTCCGAGCACGAAGACACCTGGCCCGGGAACGGCACCGACGACGTAGTCGACGATGCCCGGACCCTCGAGCATCTCCTCGAGCGGGTACCACGAAGCGGCCTCCATGATCGGCGTCCCGGAGGGAACTGCCGGGCCGAACATGCCGCGGCGGGCGACACGCATGCCGGTCGCGTTCGCGACGATCGCCTGCTCGAACGAGATCTTCGTCCCGTCGGCGAACGACGTCACCATCTCGGGGCTCTGCCCCCACTGGGCGGCGAACGCGGCCTGCGTCTCGGGTGTCCGGTACGGATCGTGGAGACCCTTGATGTTGCCGCACAGGACAGGGCGCACGCCGATGCCGCGGACGAAGCGGTAGAGGTTCATCAGGACGCCGGGCTGGTCGCCGTCGGCGTTCGTGATCACGACGCCGGCCCGATCGGCGTAGTCCTTGAGGATCGGCCCGAGCGTCCCGTCGAGCTCCGCATTCATGAGCACGACGTGCTTTCCCGTCTCGATCGCGGCGAGCGTCGCCTCGGCCGCGAGTCCGATCGTCCCTGTCACCTCGACCAGGACGTCGATGCCTTGGGCCCGGGCGATCGCGAGCGGATCATGCGTCACGACCGGCCTTCCGGCGGCGACGGCGCGCGAGACGCCCTCTGCGTCGTCGGCGGTGTCCACTCCGTCGATCCCGGCGAGCGAGAATGCATCGTGCGCCTTCTGCAGCGTCCGGTTCGAGATCGCGACGAGCTCCATGCCGCGGGTGTACTTCGAGATCTGGAGGGCGACGCCGCGCGCCATGAAGCCGGCGCCGATCATCCCGACGCGGATCGGATCGCCGGCGCGTTCGCGCTCCTCGAGAGCGCGGTCGACGAGGATCATTCCGGCGCCCAGTCGGGCCAGGCGGCGTCCTTCTCCGAGATGGTCAGCGGCCCGGCGTCCGGCCACTCGATGCCGAAGGCCGGGTCGTCCCACCGGGCGCCGCCCTCGGTCCCGGGAGCGTAGAACTCGGTGACGAGGTAGATCGTCTCGGTCCCCTCGACCAGCGTCAGATACCCGTGGCCGCAGCCCTCGGGGACATAGAGCGCGCGTCCGTTCTCCGCGGTGAGCTCGGTGCCGAACGACTGGAGGTACGTCTCGGAGGTGGGGCGTAGATCGAGGCAGACGTCCCAGATGGCGCCGCGCGTGCAGCGCACGAGCTTCGCCTCCTCGTGCGGCGCCCGCTGGAAGTGCATGCCGCGCAGGGTGCTCGCGCGTTCGTTGTAGGAGATGTTCGCCTGCGCGAGCGTCGCGGTGAGGCCGTGCTCGGCGAACTCGCGCGCGCACCACGCCCGTGCGAAGTACCCGCGTTCGTCGCGGCGCAGCTCGACATCGATGACATAGGCCCCGGCAATCTTCGTCTCCGTGAAGATCATGGCCGCCTTCTACCAGGTCTTCCATGGAGCGTCGGTCGCCCACCGCTCCTCGAGCACCATCTTGTCTCGAAGGGTGTCCATGTTCTGCCAGTACCCGGTGTGACGGTAGGCGACGAGCGCGCCCTGGGACGCGAGATGCTCGAGGGGCTCGCGCTCCCACACGGTCTCGTCGCCCTCCACGTGGTCGAGCGCCTTCGGGTCGACGACGAAGAACCCGCCGTTCACCCAGGCCCCGTCCCCCTTCGGCTTCTCGTGGAACCCCTTGATCCGGGCCTCGCCCTCCTGGAGCGCGACGACGCCGAACCGTCCGGGCGGCTGGATCGCCGTGAGGGTCACGGTCGCGTCCTGCTCCCGATGGCAGCCGAGCAGCGCCGTGAAGTCGACGTCGGAGACGCAGTCGCCGTAGGTCATGAAGAAGGGCTCCGTCCCGAGGTAGGAGCGCACGCGGTTGAGGCGGCCACCCGTCATCGTGTCCTGCCCGGTGTCGACGACCGTCACCTTCCACGCCTCGGCCCCCTTCACATGCGTCTCGATCGTGTTCTGCTCGAGGTCGATCGTGAAGTCCGCACGATGCAGGAAGTAGTTCGCGAAGTACTCCTTGATCATGTCGCCCTTGTAGCCGGCGCAGATCACGAACTCGCCCACCCCGTGCGCGCTGTACATCTTCATGATGTGCCAGAGGATCGGCCTTCCGCCGATCTCGACCATCGGCTTCGGCCGGACGGCACTCTCTTCGCTGATGCGCGTGCCAAAGCCGCCTGCGAGGATCACAGCCTTCATGCGTCTCACTGTAGTCCAGTATCGGCAGGAGATTCGAGCCGATGCGCGGCACCGGAACCATTGGAATGAGGCAAGATGTGAACGACCGGGTGGGCGACTCGAGGGAAAAGACGCGATGTTCGAGATCGACCGCACGTTCCGCCCAGCCTCTTGCCGACCGACGCCGGCGATCGTTTGCGCCGCTCTTCTGCGCCGCCGCTGTCGGACCTTGCTCCGCGTAGATTCTCGCGCGGCGTTCCGGCAGGCGCGTCTCCGCCTGCGGCAGCTCGAACGCTTGCAGACTGTCGGTCCTTGCGGCGCGTCCGGGCGATGAACGGAACCCTCAAGCGCACGCTTCTGCGGGATCCGCTGGCCCTCGGCCGGAGCCTCATGACGTCCCGGTGGGCGCAGACGACGGGGCGAAGCGCGTTGCCGATCATCGTGTCGAGGAACGTGCGCCTCGAGCTCGCACGAGGCGCGCGAATCGAGACCGAGGGAAACACGGTGATCGACTACCAGCATTTCGCCGGCTCGAGCTGGCTCGGCGAGCTCCCTGCCGGGCCCGCGATCGTCAGGCTCATCGACAGCTCGAGCCGGCTCCGCCTGGGCGCCGGCGTCCACATCGGCGGAGGGACCCAGATCGTCGTAGGCCCCGGAGGAACGATCGAAGTGGGATCCAGAAGCTCCATCAACCCGAACAGCCGGATCCTCTGCGCGCACTCGATCGTCATAGGCTGCGATTGCGCGATCTCCTGGCGAGTCACGATCTTCGACTTCATCGGAGGCCACGCGGTGCGTGTCGACGGTCGGGAGCTCGATGACGTCGCGCCGGTGATCGTCGAGGACCGAGTGCTCGTGGGCGCAGGCGCGACGATCCTCAGGGGCGTCCGAGTGGGCGAAGGGGCGGTCATCGGCGCGGGAAGCATCGTCACCGCCGATGTTCCGCCCGGCGCACTCGTGGCGGGCAACCCGGCAAGGGTCGTCTCCCACGACGTCAGCTGGTCGATCTGACAGAACCGTCCTCAGCGACGTAGCTTGACCGTGAAGAGATCGTCGCGGACGATCTCCTCGGACCGGGCGGCGAGATCATCGAGATCGTCGAGTGCGTGAAGGAAGCGGCCGCTGAACGGGGCGGCGCGGTCGGAGACGACGAAGGCCACGAGGCGCTTCAGCTGCTCCGCGGTCACGAACCTGCCGTTCTTCACATCCGGAAGCCAGCGGCGACCCTCCTCGGATTCGATCAGCCGCGCGGTGATCTCGCTCTGGAAGAGCCCCGGCGTGATCGTGAAGACCGCGATTCCGTGCTCGGCCACGGCCGCGGCGAGGCCTTCGGAGAAGCTCGTGACCGCCGCCTTCGCGGCCGCGTAGCCCGACAGGTACGGCGACGGGCGAACGGCGACGTAGCTCGAGACGTTGACGATCCGCCCGCTCCCGCGCCGGATCATCCCGGGAAGGACGCCTCTCGAGCAGAGGAAGGTCGAACGGACGCTCGACTCGATGTCCCTCCACCAGAGATCGACGTCGAGCTCCCACGCCGGGCCGATTCCCGCCGCCGTGCCCGCGTTGTTCACGAGGACGTCGATCGCGCCGAGGGCGGCCTCGACGGCCGGCAGGAGCGCATCGACCGCGGCCTCGTCGGTCACGTCCGCCACCCGGTAGAAGGCCCTGCGGCCGAGTGCCTCGACCCCGGCGGCGGTCTCGGCGAGCTCCGCGCTCGTCCGCGAGGCGACGGCCACGTCGTAGCCGACCTCCGCAAGCGCGATCGCGATCACACGGCCCACACCGCGACCACCGCCCGTGACGAGTGCCACGCTCACGCGGGAACGAGCAGATCGCACTCGCGAAGGCGGTCGGCCGCACCGGCGATCTCCGTGAACTCGAGGTTCGAGCGCTCCGCGATCGTGAGGAGGTCGTGGTCGCCGTCGGAGAGGTTGAGAACCCACAGGAGGGCCGCCTCCTGCGACGAGCCCCCGCCCACGTTCCGGTAGAGGCCGCGCTTTCCGAGCTGAGGCTCGCCCTTCGGGTTCGTGTTGCGCCAGCGCCCGTTGCGTTCGACGATGTCGATCACGCGGGCATACATGGCGAACGAGTCCGCCAGGCGGTCCGGGCGCACGAGCTCCAGGTTGTCGGCGGAGGAGTGGTATTCGGGGAACTCGTCCGCAGGGGTGCGGGAGAGCGCGCCCATCGCGAGGTTGATGCCCGGTGAGCAGAACTGGCGCTCGTCGCCTCCGAGCGGGACGAACGGGCGAACCTCGTGCTCGGCTCCCGCGTCGCGCAGCGCGATCGCCACCGCCCGGTCGATCTCGGCGTCGCCGCGGCGACTTTGCTTGTACGTCATGTGGCCCCGATCGCCGAGGCACGTCGCGACGAGGCCGCCGCGGATGCTCGGGAGCAGCTGCTCGTTCCGGGCGAGCCACGAGATCGGGCCGATCGAGCCCGGGCTCCACAGGAAGCGGTAGGAGTAGCGGAGACGCATCGTCGAGAGGTACTTGCCGAGCACCGCGAGGAACGCGATTCCCGACACGTTCTCGTTCGCGAGCGAGGGATGGCAGCTGTAGGTGCTGATCAGGATCTCCTCCTCGGAGGAGCCGGGCAGGAATGCCTCCGCGTAGGTGATGCTGCCGTCCGCGAGCGTCGAGTCGATGCACACGTCGTACTCGCCCTCGGGGAGCGCGTCGAGAGTGCTCCGCGCGAGGCAGAAGCCCCAGTTCTCGTGGTAGTAGGACGTCCGGAACGGGATCAGGTCGGCGTCGTCCGGATGGACGAAGAGGTGCTCGCGCAGCTCGGAGAGGGGCATCCGCGCCCGGATCGGCGTGCTGTAGCCGAGCACATGGAGGCACGAGTCCCGAAGGTCGACGACCCGGGTGCCGTCGGGAGCATCGATCCAGGCTTCGCGGACGTTCCACTCGCGCGGGACGACCCAGTCGAACACCTCGGTCCCGGTCGGCACCTCGGTGCGCCTCACCGGGACGACCCTGTTCACGAGCTCGAAGGTCTCCCGCACGCCGTCACCGGAGATCGAGCGGCAGAGCGGGTACAGCTCCTCGATCAGCCTGTAGATCTCGTCGCCCGCCTGCGCGGCATCGGAAACCAGGTCGCCCGGCACCGCCACCGAGCCGCCTGCAAGGATCACGGCCTTCATCGTCTCAATCTAGTCGAGTACTCCCGATGGACCAGGTGCGAAGGTCGCACCGGGGTCATGGGGGTATCCGCGGTGAAACGGGCCCGGCGCAGGAGGCGGACGAGCCTCGCCGTGCGGGCGGAGACGAGGCGATCCGAAGCGCCGCGTTCTCTATCATCCGGGCTGTGCCGGTTCCGGAAAGCCTCACCAGGGCGACCGCTGTCGTCGTCAACTTCAATCTCCCCGAGATGACCAGGCGCTGCGTCGAGGCCCTGATCGGAGACGGGCTGCCGCCCGAGCGGATCGTGATCGTCGAGAACGGGTCCGAGGCCTCGAGCGTCGAACTGATCACCGCGGCGTTCCCGGACTCTTCGCTGCTCATCCTCGAGAAGAACATCGGCTACGCCCGCGCCGCGAATCGAGGCGCGGCCCTGCAGCCGGCGGACACCTACTTCTTCGTCAACAACGACGCCTTCGTCGAGCAGCCCGGGACGCTCGAGCGTCTCGCTGTGGCCCTCGACCGCCCCGGCGTCGGGATCGTCGTCCCTCGACTGTTGAACGAGGACAAGACGCTGCAGCGCAACGCGGTGCCGCTCCTCACGCCACTCGTCGCCCTTGCCCTCGCGACCGGCATGAGCAGGTTCATTCCCAACCGGCTGCAGCCGTTCTGGAGCACGTGGTGGGATCACAGCGCCTCACAGGTCGTCGCCGCCGCGCGCGGCGCCGTCCTCGGCGTCCGCGCGGACTGCTGGAACACGCTCGGCGGGTGGATGGAGGAGGACTGGATGTTCGGCGAGGACCTCGACCTCTCGTGGCAGGCCTCCAAGCTCGGCTGGAAGACGTGGTTCCAGCACGACGCGGTCTTCGTCCATCTCGGCCACGCGACCATCTCGGTCGACCGCGAGCGCATGCGCCTCACCTCGACGGCGACGCGTCGCGTGATCGAGCGGGCACTGCCGCCGTCGAGGGCGGCCGTCTCGCTCGCGATGATGTCCTCGGGACACGCCGCGCGAGCGGTGGCATTCCGTGCGGCGGGGAAGCGCGAGGCCTCCGACTGTGCCGTGACAGCCGCGCGCGCCTACCTTCCGTTCGTGCGTCCGAACGACCCGGCGCCGAAGCCCGTACCGGCCGTGGCCGGCCCGGAATCTGGTCCGCGGTAACGGCTAGCGCGCGTCGAGGCCTTCGCGCCGCGTGAGCACCCAGTAGCGCTCGAGCCGCGGCATCCGTCGCAGCCAGTCGATCTCTCCCTCGCGCGGCGCGAGCTGGCTCGAGTACGCGTCGAGACGGCGGAGCTTCTCGTCGCGGTCGACGGCGACTTCGATTTCGACAAGGGCCCAGGGCCCCCCGGCCGCGGGTGCGGCAGGAACCAGAAGCCGCCTTTCACCCAGGACGTAGGGGTACTCCTCGAAGAGGATCGGACGGGCCCCGGGAACGTCGCGAAGCGCGGCGAGACCGACATCGCGAACGAACTCGTGGTCGGGATGCGGTGCGGGCCGCCGCGGCGGCAGCACCCGGTCGAGCGGGCCGCGTCGGAGGGTCCGCGCGCTCCGGCCGCCGCCGAGCGGCAGCACGATGCGGCCCCCTTCGTGACCGGAGGCCCACTGCCGAATGAAATCCGACAACACGTCGCGATCTGCGTCGGGCCGTCGCCCCTGGTACTGATGGTCGAGGAGCGGTAGGAAGAACCGGCGGTGCGGGGTGCCCGCGAACGCTGCGTCGTCCTCGAGTCGCCGGGCGTCGACCGATTCCCGGGAGTCGTCGAAGCCCCGCCGCACATCCCACGCCGTTCGCACGTCGGGCCCCGGCTCGCCGACGAAGACGTTCAGCACGTCGACCGGTTCGTCTCGCTGGAGCAGGGCGCCGCATGACAGCATGGCGTCATCGAGATGGGGGGAGACGATGAGAAGAGGGGCCGAGACGAGGTCGAGCCCACCGTCGTCCTCAGCGTGGTGATCCCCTGTCGAAACGGCGAGGCGACGCTTCACGAGCTTCTGGAGGCCCTTGCGATTCAGACGTGGGACGAGCACTGGGAGGTCATCGTCGCAGACAACGACTCGACCGATGGAAGCGTAGGCGTCGTCGAGAGCTTCCGCGACCGGCTTCCCGGGCTCCGCGTCGTGGATGCCCGGGGCAAGAGCGGCCCGGCCCACACGATGAACGTCGGCGCCGCAGCCGCGCGCGGAGCGTTCCTCGCGTTTTGCGACTGTGACGACGTCGTCGGCGAGGCCTGGGTCTCGGCACTCGGAAACGCACTCGCGGTACACCCGTTCGTGGCCGCGATCCAGGAGACGGCGCGGCTCAACCCGGAATGGCTGCAGCGCTCGCGCGGCGGGCATGGCGACCGGCTGCCGGTGACTCTCTTTCCACCGCACATCGAGTATGCAGGCGCGGGGACGATCGGGATCCGGAAGGAGCTCCACGAGCTCGTCGGAGGGTTCGAGGAGGACATCGGCGCACAGTTCGAGATCGACTACGCCTTCCGGCTCGCCGAGCGAGACGTCAAGCCGGTGCTCGTCCCGGAGGCGGTCCTCCACTACCGCTGGCGAACCTCGCTCGGGGCGAACTTCCGGCAGGGGCTCTGGTATGCGCGTGGCCGCGCCGTCGTCGAGCGCCGGTACCGCTCGCAGCCGCCCGGAGCGCGCGAGCTCGTGCGCTGGCCGATCGCCGGCTGGCGGGAGATCTCGAGCCTCCTCCTGCGCAGCCGTGACCGCGGTAGCCGGACCCGGCTCGCCTGGGTTCTCGGGTGGCAGCTCGGCCGTTACCAGGCGGCAGTCCGCGAGCGGGTGTGGATCAGGTGACGGGTACTCGAGAAAACAGGACGAATCGACGGGCCGCAGCCGGGAGCCTGCCCCGGGAACGTCGCGTCACGCGCCGAGCGGGCTCGGCGATGCGTCCGGCCGCAGCGCCGTGAGCGCTGCTCGCCGGGCAGTCCGAAACGTGCCGGTCAGAGCCTCCCGGTCGAAGGTCGCCACGAGACCGACGTAGAGGAGCGCCCCGGCGGCCGCGGCGGCGAGCTCGTACGGGGCAGAGAGGTGGAGCAGGAGCCCGACGAGCCACAACGGCAAGCTCGCCACGAGAGCGCTCAGTCCCGGGACGGCGAGGCGCGAGAGCACAACGCGCGCAGATCCCCGTGCGGCCCAGAGAAGCACGGCGGCGTCGGCGAGAGAGGCAACGGCAGCGCCGACTCCGAGCCCCCAGGGACCGATGATCCACACAAGCGGCAACGTGACGGCGACGGACACTCCGAACTGGGCGATGAGCGCGTTCCGCGTCGTCCTCACCTCGCCGATCGCCCAGAGATACCCCGTGAGCGCCGTCGACACCGGCCCTCCCACGAGAAGGCCGAGGCAGACACCGGGGAAGATCTCACTGACGTCTGCCCAGCGGGCACCGAACACGATCGTCACGAGCGCATGAGAGCAGATGACCAACGGCACGAACACGATCGAGGTGAGGATGGCAATGGAGCTCGCGATCCGGCTCACGACCGGCATGGGGTCCTCCCGCAGCTCCATGAGCCGGGACATCGTGGGATAGGTGACTCGCCAGAGCGTCGAATAGAGGAGGTTGATCGGCTGGAGCAGGCGGCTCGCGAAGGACCAGAGGCCGAGCATCGAAAATCCGCCGGTGGCGCTGATGCCGAAGTTCAGCCCCTGATCGCCCGCGACGCTCGCAGTTGCGAGGGCCAGGTAGTTGGCGCCGAAGGACATCAGCGGCTTGATGGGAGCCCAGCGGAGCCTGGGGCGCACCTTGTAGTCCCGGAGCAGCCACTGCTGGCAGACCGTCCCTGCGAGCGCTCTGAAGATCGCCCCGGTCGCAAGTGCCCACACCCCCCAGCCCACGGCGACGCCGGCGATCGACCAGACGTAGTAACCGATGACCTCCACCAGCGCCACGATCACGATCGGGCGGTATCTGATCTCCCGTTCGACGCGGACACTGCCGGCGCTCCGCCACGCGATGATGGGCACCGCCGAGACCATGACCGCCGTCACGATCCCCGCCGTCCCGAACCAGACGACTGCAACGCCGACGATCGCGGCCAGCGCCGCACCCGCTGCCACCTGAAAACCCATCACCGCTTCGAGCTGAGATCGCTCGATCGCTCCCGGTTGACGGATGAGGGCGAGCCCGAGCCCGCCGTCCGCGACGACCTGGACAGATCCGATGACCGTGCTTCCGAAAGCGATCAGGCCGAAGTCGTGAGGCGAGAGGAAACGGGCAACGACGAGGTTGCCGAGAAATGCGATGATCTGCCCGGCAATTCCACCGAGGGCAAACGTGCCCGCCGCGGCGGTCGCACGCCCGCGCACCGATGCCGCATCGCCGGGCGACGACGATGCGTTCTGCACATCAGGCTCGATCGAAGGTGCCTTCGTCGTCGCGGCTCGCGCTCATCTGAGGCCCCACGGGTGACGATCCGGCGGCCGGGCGGCCGGGCGTCAGCGTGGCCCCAGGAAGGTGGCGCGAGCAGTCAGATGAACGCGTAGGCGGTCTCTGAGCGTTGCCCTCAGCGTCTCGGCCGCTGCATGGCTGCGCAACCGCGCCACGACGAGACGAGTTCCGTCGAAGAGTATGAACGCTCCTCGAACGAGCAGTCCGCGGCCGGCACCGAAGTGTTTCCGGATGTAGGCGTAACCGCTTTCGAGGAGGAGGAGCTCCAACGTCGCCGGCCCTTCGTTCGTGCTGCTTCGTCCTCGGTGGATCGCACGAATCTTCGGCGTGTAGACGGTCTTCCACCCGGCGTCCTTCGCCCGCACGAGCCAATCGGTCTCCTCGAAATAGACGAAGAAGCGCTCGTCGAGCAGCCCGATGTCGTCGAGCGCCTCCCGGCGCAGGGCCAGGAACGCCCCGAAGACGATATCGACCTCGCGTTCGGTGTCTCCCGCCCAGCCGGGGTAGAAGCTGCGCTGCATCCTTGCGTTGTCCGGGAACCTCGACCGGAAGGTCGTGAGCTCGAAGACGATGTCCATCAGGCTCAGACGCGAGCGAACGTTGACCTGCCGCGAGCCGTCTTCGTTCAGGAGCTCGACGCCCACGGCGCCCACGCGAGGATCGCGATCGAAGAGATCGAGCAGATCCCCTACGTCGCCGCGAACCTCGGTCACGTCGGGATTGACGAGGAGGACGATGGGAGCGGAGGACCTGTGCAGCGCCTGGTTGACCGCGGCGGCGAACCCCAGGTTCCGCTCGTTCGAGATGACCGTGACGGACGGGATCGCGCTCTTCACCGCCTCTGCGGTCCCATCTCCGGGTGAGTTGTCGACCATGAGCAGCGAGGCCTCGGGGCCCAGGAACCGATCGATCATGGACAGGGCGTCGACCAGCTCCGTACCGCTGTGGTAGTTGACCACGACGGCGTCGATGGAGCGGCTCATGGCGCAAGGGTAGTCGAACGCCGCGCCGGCTCCCCTCGCGGAGGCTCGGCGGCCGGCGCCGGGCCCGCGGTCTGCGAAACCGGCGCGGGGAGCTCAACCATCCGGCACGAGCTCCCGGTAGAGCTCGAGGTGTCGGTCGATCCAGCCCGACACCTCGGCGACGGCATCCCATGTCGGTCGCGCCGCGAGCACCTGTGCCCAGCGGTCGGCGCGGGAGAGATCCTCGAGCCCCGAGACGATTCCAGTCGCGGTCGGCTCGATCGTGATCACGCTCGGAACCGAGCCGGCGACCTCGGCGAGGCCGCCGCGGGCCGCGACCAGTGCGGGCCGGGACGCCGTCGCCCATTCGGCGAGCGCATGGGTCGGCCCTCCCGGCTCCGCCCAGATCGACGGGATGATCCCCACGTCGCACCCGTCGATGAACGCGGGCTTCTCCTCGCGGTGGATCGTCCCGTCGAACGTGAGGGCCGGCAGGCGCTCGGCAGCCGCCGCGACCATCGGGGCGAGCCGGCCGTGTCCGCCGATCCGGAATCGGAAGCGCGAGTCACCGTCGAGCCGCTCGATCGCGCCCAGGAGCTCGGCGATCCCTTTCTCGTGGGTCAGGCCACCCAGGTACCCGACGGTCATCGGCTCCCGTGAGGGCGGCCGCATCTCGACCTCGCCGAAGGCGGCCATCGGGTTCCGAAGCACCTCGAACCGCGCCCCGGGAAAGAACGTGCGGTGGGCGTCCACGACGGCTTTCGAGACCCCGGTCACGACCGAGACAGCATCTGCGAAGCGCCCGAGCCGCCGGGTGCGTACGTGGCAAACGCGGTGACCGTGGCACGGGGCTCCGGCTCGCGTCATCAGCGAGGCGCGCGGGCACAGGAGGTAGTAGTCGTGAAGGGAGTGGATGATCGGCAGGCCCTGCAGCTGCCCCACCCGCCACACGCCGGTACTGATTCCCGGCAGATTGTGGGTGTGGACCAGGTCGGGACGCCGGGTGCGGATGGCGTCCCGGAGGGCCGCGGTCGGAAGCGCCGCCACGTCGGTGAGGCGGTTCCGGATCCGGCGGTTCAGCCGTCCCGCCGGATCGGGACTGATCGACGTCGACGGGATCGGAGTAGCGCCGTCGACCGGGCCCGCCTGCAGCAGTTCGACTTCGACGCCGCGCGCGATCAGCCCTTCGGCTGCAAGGGCGATCCCCTTCTCGACTCCTCCGCGCCACTGCTCGGCGCCGGATGCGTTCACCATGAGAACTCGCATGTCCACCCGCAGCGCGGGCCTGCCGCGCCGTTCCCGGTACCCCCTTCTCTTCACGGCCGCTTGCTCGGACGCTGTTGCCGAGCTGCCGCGCCAACCTCGACTCCGTCTCACAATAGTCGGCATTCCACGTCAGAAGTTTCCGCGGAGCAGCCGGAGACGCAGGAGCCCTCAGCTCAGGATCTCCCCGTAGAGACGCTCGAACGCGGAAGCCATCGCGGCGGCCGTGAACCGCTCGACCGCCTTCGTCCGGCCCGAGTCGCCGAGCCGGAGGCGGAGGTCGCGATCGGCCGCGAGCCGCCCGAGCGCCGCGCGAAGCGCCTCGACGTCCTCCGGTGGGACGAGCGTGCCGTTCTCCGGCCCGACCGACTCGGAGACGCTTCCCACGTCGGTCGCGACGACGGGACGGGAGGCGAGCATCGCCTCGACGATCGAGAGCGGAAAACCCTCGTTCCGGGAGGGCAGGACGAAGATGTCCATGGCCTCGAGCTGGCCTCGGGCGTCGTCGGCCCACGGCACGAACTCGGTCCGGTGCTCGATTCGCAGCTCGCGCGCGAGCGCCTCGAGGGCGGGCTGCTCGGGGCCCTCTCCGACGAGTCTGAGCGCCACACCGTCGAGTGGAGCGGCCGCGGCGAGCAGGAGGTCGAGCCCCTTGATCCGGTCGAGCCGCGCGAGCGTGCCCACGAGGACGGCATCGCCCGGAGCGGGGGCCGGCAGCGGGCCGGGATCCGGGACGCCGTTGTAGATCGTGCCGATGCTGCCCCGGCTCAGGCCGACCTCGCGCTCGACGATCCGCGCCGCCTGCTCGCCGACCGCGACATGCCCTGCGAGGCGATGCGAGGTGAGCCGCTTCAGGCGTCGCGCGAGGGCTGAATCGAGCGGGAACGGGAGCTGCTCGACGACGACGACGTGGACGCCCGGGACGCTCAGAGCCGCAGCGATGCCGTACTGGCAGTCGGCCATCGTCCGGAGGTTCGCGTGGAAGATGTCGGGCCGCAGGCGGGCGATCGCGCGGCGGAGGCGCACGAACGCTCCGAGAGAGAACTTACCCCGCACCGCCGGGACGAGGACGACCACGACGCCCGGCCGGCTCGCCGCGATCCAGCGGCACACCGAGGCATCCACGCCCATGACGATCGTCTCGTAGGCGCTATCGAGCGTCGCAAGCAGATGGCGAAGGGCGATCTCCGCCCCTCCTCGACCCGTCGACTCCACGTAGAAGACGATCCGGATCCGTTCCCGCCGAGGACGGCTCAGCGAGATCCCCCCGCTAGCATGCCGCGATCCCCGGTCCGCGGCCACTCAGAATCCTCTGCATCTCCGATGAGTATCCATGGCCGCCGACGAGCGGGTACCGGATACGCCTCGTGAACGTTCTCGCGGGCCTCGCGGAGGCGGGCTCTGTCGATCTCTTCTGCTCGGTCGCAGAGCGCCCCGACCTGGACGAGGGGCCCGCCGAGCCAACGGCGGGCGTCAGCCGCGTGTACGTCCATCGCCGCGGCGCCTTCGGTCTCAGCCCGACCGGACTTCGGCGCTGGCTCCTCTCGGGCCTGCCTCGGGCGTACGCGTGGATCGACTGGAACGACGCCGACGGCGCGCTCGCGCGGTTCGCAACGGAGCGGTACGACGTCGTCTGGTTCAGCCACTGCCATCCTTGGCTCGCCCTCGGCAGTGCGCGCGCGGAGGCCGCGATCGTCGACCTCGACAACCTGGAGGATGCGAAGATCGAAACCTGGCGGCGGGTGCGCCGGCTCCAGGCGGCAGAGGCCCCGGCGCGGCCGTTCCGCGTGAGGGCACGAGCCGCCGTCGCCGATCTCCTCGACCGGATCGACATCGCGCGGTGGCGCGGGGCACAAGCGCGGGCTGCGGCCGCCGCGCACGCCGTCGTCGTGTGCAGCGAAGTCGACCGCCGCCGGATCGGCGCCGGCACCGCGGTCGTGATCCCGAACGGCTACGAGCCGCGCGAACCGGCCGCCACCCGGAAGCCGGGCGCGATCCTGGCCATGGTCGGCCTCATGATCTACCCCCCGAACTACGACGGTGCCCGGTACTTCGCGAGACAGGTGCTTCCGCTCGTCCGGGCCGAGATACCGGACGCGCGTTTCCGGATCGTCGGCTACCACGATGGGCAGCTCTCCGACCTCGAAGGCCTTCCGGGCATCGATGTCGTGGGCGAGGTCGATGACGTCGCCCCGACGCTCGCCGCCGCCGGCGCGGTCGTCGTGCCCCTGCGGGCCGGAAGCGGAACACGCGTGAAGGTGCTCGAGGCTTTCGCAGAGCGGGTTCCCGTCGTCTCGACAGCGATCGGATGCGAGGGTCTCGAGGTGCAGGGAGGCGAGCATCTCCTGATCGCGGACACCCCTCTCGAGCTCGCGGAGGCCTGTATCCGGCTTCTTCGCGAGCCGGCGCTCGCGGAGGCGCTCGTCTCCGCCGGATACGAGCTCTGGGCGAGCCGCTATCGCGCGCGCGACGTGAGCGAGCTGACCGCCGAGCTCACCCGCCGGGCCGCAGCGTGAAGGCCGGGCTTCGCCGGCTGGCCCGGCGGCTTCCGCCGCGGACCCGGTCGAAGCTCCATCGGATCGCAGCCGGCCGCGGGCTGCGGCGTCGCGTCCAGCCGGTTCGCTGGGGAAACCTGCGCCGCGTCGAGCCACGGGCGCGCCACTGGGGATCCGAGCGCGGCACGCCTGTCGACCGCCACTACATCGACGCGTTCTTCCGCGAGCACGCCTCGGCGATCACCGGACGGGTGCTCGAGGTCCGGGATCCCCGCTACGCCTCGAGCCTCGGAAACGGGGTGACGAGCGTCGACATCGTCGACATCGACCCGCGGAACGACGAAGCGACGATCATCGTCGATCTCTCGGATCCCGGCTCGCTGCCGGCCGGACGGTTCGACTGCGCGATCGTTCCGCAGACGCTCGTCTACGTCCGCGATCCGTTCACGGCGGCCGCGAACCTCTGGCAGAGCCTCGCTCCGGGCGGGACGCTGCTCATCTCGAGCCCGGCCATCTGCCGGCTCGACTCGGTCTTCGCCTCGGAGGATCGGTGGCATCTCACGCCGGCCGGCCTCCAGGCGGTGATGGACCAGAGCGCCTCGGGCGCAGCCGAGATCCGCGTCACGGGCCGGGGCAACGTCCTCGTGGCGGTGGCCTTCCTGCACGGGATCGCGGAGGAGGAGCTGTCGACCGCCGAGCTCGCCTTCGACGACCCGCTGTTCCCGATCGTCGTCACGGCCTTCGCGCGCAAGTCAGGATGAGCGGGAACCAGGCTCTCGTCCTCACCTACCACCGCGTGGCGAGCGGTCGCGACCCCTTCGGCCAGGCGGTGACCCCGGCCACCTTCTCCGCGCAGATGGAGTCGCTTCGGGGGCTCGCCGAGGTCGTGCCGCTCGAGGCGCTCGACCGGCCCGAGCGAGGCCGCCGGGTCGCGATCACCTTCGACGACGGGTACGGGGACAACGCGCGGATCGCGGCGCCGATCCTTCTCGCTTCGGGGCTTCCCGCCACCTTCTTCATCCCGGGCCGTGTCGTCGCCGAGCCCGGAGAGTACTGGTGGGACAGGCTCGAGCACCTCCACCTCGACAACGCGCCGTCCGTGCCCGCGCTCACGCTCGCGATCCGCGGACGGGAGCTGACTGTCGACCTGCGCTCGGCCGCGGGCCGCCTTCGATCCCTGAAGGCTCTCAACAGGCGGTTTCGCACGCTCGGCCTCGACGAGATCGATTCGCTCGTCGAGCAGGTTCGCGTCCGGCTCGACGCAGAGCCGACCGTGCCGTGCGACGAGCACGCGGTGCTGACGTCTGCCGATCTGGCCGCTCTCGCAGACCAGCCCGCGTTCGAGATCGGCAGCCACGCCTTCACGCACACCATGCTGTCGGCGCTCTCCCCGCGCGAGCAGGAGCGGGAGCTCGTCGACTCGCGGCGGACACTCGAGGAGGCAACGGGTCGCGAGGTGACGAGCCTCGCCTATCCGTACGGGATCGAGGGCGCCTACGACGCTGCGACGATCGAGGCGGCGAGGACGGCGGGATATGCGCGCGCCTGCACGAACGTGGGCGGCTCCGGATCGCGCCGGGACCTGTTCCGCCTGCCGCGCCGCATGGTGCTCGACTGGCCGGCGGACGCGTTCGCGAGCCGGGTCCGCGACTGGTTCAGGGCCTAGCTTGCTAGGCCGAAGCCCTCGCGAACGCGGGCCAGTCGATCCCGAGCTCGGGATCGTCGAGCCATCGTTCGCCGAGCCGCTGCAGTGGGCCCCGGTTCGAGGGTGGGTTCGCGGTCGTGCCGCCCGACACCGCCCGGACCGCCCTCACCTCGTGCGAGAGGCCGTGGTGGAGCCATCCGAGCGTCACGATCGGCCCGACGAGCTCGCGAGGGACGCCTGCGGCAGCGGCGGCACGCCCGAGCCATCCGAAGAGACGCCCGGAGAGCTCGGCTTCGCCGCGCAGCAGCGCGAGCATGATCTCCACCCGCACGGCCGGGTCCCGGGGGCCTGCGGCGGTCAGCGCGTCGGTCAGGAAGTACACGATGTCCCAGAGCGGAAGCCCTCCGATCCTGTTCGACTCCCAGTCGAGGACGGTGAACGTCCCGCCTTCGCAGACGATGTTCCAGGACCCGAGATCGTTGTGCTGCAGGACGCCGGCGACCTCGACTACCCGCGTCGCGAGGCCCGCCGGCGCGCCGCGGTCGCGCCAGGCAGGCAGGACGTCGCGCTCGAGCCGCACGATCTCGGCGTCGCGGAGCGAGGACGGTTGCGGCGTTGCCCGTCCGACCTCGACGATCCAGGCGGCAATGTCGTCGACCAGATTCGGCGCCTCCACACCGTGCTCGAGGGCGTCCTGGAGCGGCCGCCCGCGCGCCCCCGTCTCTACGAGGGCGTGCAGGCCGTCGAGCTGGAAGCGCCCGAGCCGCCGGGGGACGTGCCGACGGAGTACCTGCGGTAGCGCTTCGAGGATCGGGACGACCTCGTCCTCACGCTCGAAGGCCGAGCTGTTTCCCCGGACGCGGCTGAACTTGACCACCCAGGCCGGGCCGTGCCCGCTCTCGTCGAAACCGAGCCATACGGCCCGCCGGAGATCGTCGCCGTCGCCGGCAAGAAGGCACCAGTCGTCTCCGAGCTCCACGCCGGCGGCAGCCGCCGCGCTCTGGAGAAGCGCGGGCGAGCCCCCGTCCGCGGCAACCGTGATGGTTCCCGGCAGCGGCAGGCCGAGGCGGGAGGCGAGCAGCGCGACGCGCAAGGCAACACGCTTCGCGCGAGCGCCATCCGGACGTGCGGCGACGAGGGCGTGCCGAACGGCCCCCTTCGCGTCGAGCGGCACGAAGAGGCGGGGCCCTGCGTCTCCCGGGCGGACGATCATCCTCCGCACGGCGTAACCGGCCCGGCCGAGCTCGCGGGCCCGCCCTCCGCGAGCTATGACGGTGGACGCGTGGAGTCGAGCGGCCTGGCCGGCGCGGCGGGCGTCGGTCAGCACGAGATCGGGGCTGCGCTCCGTCGCCTCGAGACCGGCGGCGGCGAAAGCCTCGGGCTCACCGGGCCGGCCGTCGAGGAGCAGGACCGTTCGCGGCCATGCCGGCGCGAGGAAGCGGTAGTCGGCAGGACGCATGCTCATCGGGATCTCTCGTACGGAGCCGCTCCGGGGCCCATAGGCTTCAGCCCGTGGACGGACAGCCGACGTTCACCGTGGTGATCGCCGCCTACCAGGCGGCTGCCTTCATCGGCCAGGCGATCGAGTCGGCTCTCGAGCAGGAGCCGCCGCCGGCGGAGATCATCGTCGGCGACGACGGCTCGACCGACGACCTTGCCGGAGCGGTCGCGCGGTTCGGCGACGCCGTCAAGGTGGTACGGATCGAGCATGGGGGCGAGGGAGCCGCAAAGAACGCCGCCGTCGCGGCCGCGTCGGCGGAGTTCGTCGCGTTCCTCGACGCAGACGATCGGTTCCTGCCCGGGCGCCTCGCGGCGATCGGATCGCTTGCCCGGGAGCGGCCCGATCTCGACGCGATCACGACGAACGCCTACCTGGTGCAGGACGGCCTGATCCTGGGCCGTTGCTACGAGGGAGGTCACCGGTTCTCCGAGACGGGCCAACGGGCCGCCATCCTCCGTGGCAACTTCGTGCTCGGCCTCAGCGCAGTGCGGCGGGAGCGGTTCGACGAGCTCGGCGGCTTCGATACCTCCGTCGCCTACACCGTCGACTGGGAGTTCTGGATCCGGCTCATCTTCACCGGCTCGACGATCGGGTACGTCGGCGAGCCACTGGCGGAGTACCGCCTTCATCCGAACAGCATGAGCGCCCGTCGCGCCGCGATGTCGAGGGGCCGGCTGGACTCGATCGCCCGGACCGAGGCACGAACCGATCTCAGCGAGGACGAGCGTCGGATCCTGGCGGCGACACGTCGCTCCGAGGAGGCGCGGCTCGTCCGCGAGGAGCTGAAGCAGCGGCTGCTCGACGCCGATCATGCGGGTGCTCGACGCGCCGGGGTCAGGCTCCTCTTCGGAGCGAGGCAGCCTCGGGCGAGCCGCGTGAAGGCGCTCGCAAGCGTCGTCGTCCCCGCAGTGGCGGCACGGAAGCTCAGGCGCGAGGAGGCCCTCACGTTCGCCTCGGTCGGCGACCGGCGGCTCCCGCGCCCGACGGACGCGGAAAACTGACCGGCGGCATCGTCCACGACCTCGAGAAGAAGGCGGATGGTCACGCGAGCAACGCTGCGAGCGAGCACGCGCTCCCGGCCGGGCCTCGCGATTCCGTGCCCGGCACGAGGCGCCGGAGCGCCGGACCGGGCCCGAAGCTCATCGAGCTTTCGAGGCGAGCGTCTCTTCGACGACCGCACGTAGCTCCGTTCGGAACCGCTCCTCCGAGAACCGCGCAGCGGCCGCGGCAGCGATGTCCTCTGCCTGGAAAGGCTCGCGGGCGGCGAGCGCCACGGCTTTCCGGATGGACTCGATCGTGGGCTTCTCGAGCAGCCAGCCCGAGTCGTCGCGGATGATGTCCCGCGCGCCTCCGGCCGCCGACGCGATCACGGGCGTTCCGCAGGCCTGCGCTTCGGCCATCACGATCCCGAAGTCCTCGACTCCCGGAAAGACGAGGCCGAGACTCGATCGGTAGAGCTCGCGGAGCTCCTCGTCCGTCACCGAGCGGATGAAGCGAACGTTGCCAGGCGCGGTCGCGCGTAGCTCGTTCTCCAGCTGCCCGGTGCCGACGACCGTGAGCTCGTGCGGAAGCCCGCGGAAAGCCTCGACGACGAGATCGGCGCGCTTGTAGCTGACGAGGCGCCCGACGTGCAGGAACCCGTGGCGTTCGCCCTCGCCCGGCCGGAAGAAGTCGGTTTTCACCGGCGGATGAACGACAGCCGAGTCGAGCCCGTAGAAGCGGCGGATGCGCTCCGCTACCGCGCTCGAGTTCGCGACCATCCGGTCGACGTTCTGCGCAGTCCAGCGATCCCAGCGCCGGAACGCGCTCATCGCGAGCCGTCCAGCAGGTTGGAGGGCCGCCGGAAGCCGCTTTCGCTCCTCCTCCCAATGCCACGCGTACCGCATCGGGGTATGGCAGTAACAGACGTGCGGGATGCCAGGCGCGATCCTGACCGACTTCGCGCACGAATGGCTGCTCGAGATCACGATGTCGACGTCCGAGATCGCGGGTAGTGCCGCCCAGGCGAATGGAAGGAGTGGAAGCGTCCACTCGTGGTGGTCGACTGCCCCCGGCAGGTGCTGCAGGAGCGTCGGCCTCGCCGTGCGAAAGCTCGGCGGGAGCGCGTCGGGCCGCACAAGGGCCGTCAGGAGCTTCGTGACGTTGAACTCCTCGAGCATCTGCTCGACGCAGCGTTCGGAGCCGCCGTAGGTGAGGAGCCACTCATGCGCGATCGCGACGTTCATCTGCCTTCCGGTCAGCGCAGGGAGCCTGTGTGACCGGCAATCGCATCCGTGCCGCGCCTGGCTGTGGTCATTCGGTTCCCATGAGATCGTGATCGAGCGACTCGAGCCTGACCCGTCGCCTGTCGACTTGCCCGAGGCTACCCGACTGCGCTCGCCGCGCTGCGCTCACCGGGCTGCGCTCACGGGACACCGTGAGACGACGACAGGCGGTGGCCGATCATTCGGGCCACCGCCGTCGCTGTCGCGGTTCGACCTACTTGCTGGCGGCGGTTTTGAATGCTTGCCAGGAGGGGCGGGGGACGTTGTTTGGGTCGAGGAGGC
>DASZLW010000199.1:0-12397 GCA_035552175.1 Gaiellaceae bacterium
CATGTACGCGCCGATCGTGTTCGTGACGGCGAAGTTCACGGCGCCCTGGAGCGGCCCGAGCTCCTCGATCTTGAAGCCCGCGAGCGCGTAGGCCGAGACGCCCATCAGCTCGAACCAGACGAACATGTTGAAGATGTCGCCGGTGAGCGAGAAGCCGACCATCGCCGCGCCGAAGGTGAGTACGAGCACGTCGAACGCGTGCGACTCGTCCATGTACGACCACGAGTAGACGAGGACGAGCAGGACGAGCACGCTCGCGAGCGCGGCCATCCCGGCCCCGAGCGGGTCGGCGGTGAAGGCGACGCCGAGCGCGACACCGCCGTCCGCATGCCAGCCGCCGAACCAGTACACGACCGTGGCTCCCGCCGATTCGTGGAGCACGATGAGGACGCACACGGTCATCGCCGCCGCGGCCAGGATCGCGAGTCCGTTCTGAGCCCGGCGCGGGAGGGCATGGCCGGACGCGACGAGGAGCGCGGCCGTGAGGAGCGGGATCGCGACCGAGAGGGGCAGCGCGCTCATCCGTTGAGCGTGGAGAGCTCGTCCGGGTCGACGCTTCCGGACTGCCGGTGCACGTCGAGCGCCAGCGCGAGGATGAGCGCGATCACGGTGACGCTCACGACGATGTCCGTCAGGGTCAATGCCTGGACGACCGGGTCGACGGCCGGAGTCCCGAGCTTGATCCCTTTGAAGATCGGCGCGCCCGCGTGGTGCTTGTAGCCGATCGAGAGAAGAAGGATGTAGGTCGACGACTGGGCCACCGCGAGGCACACCGCGAGGTGGATCAGGTTGCGGCTGATGATCGCCCCGTAGACGCCGACCGCGAAGACCCAGGCCGCGACGCCGAAGGCGAGTGCGCTCATCGCTCCCCGAGGTGCGGGACGAGGTAGCTCTCGAGGAACTCGGTGTACAGGACGAGGTTCGCCGCGGCGACCTCGATCGCGACGCCCCAGTTCAGCAGGCTCAGGCTGCCGCCCGAGAGGAGCGTGCCGGACGTCCCGGAGCCCAGGAGGTTCTCGAGGAAGGGCGTTCCGGAGACGAGTGCAGCAAGCCCGATCGCGACGTAGGCCGCCGCTCCCGACCCCTCGAACGGGTCGAGCAGGCGCTCGTGCGCGACGCGCTGCCACGGTCCGTATCCCGCCGCGAGGAAGAGGACGACGAGCCCCGCGGCGATCGCCACTCCACCCTGGAAGCCGCCGCCGGGCGTCACGAGGCCGTACGCGGCGAGCCACAGGCCGGTGAGGACGGTGACACCCACCATCGCCACTCCGAAGACCCTGACGGCGTCGCTCCGGACCTCGTCGACCTTACGATCGCGAGCCGGGTGCCGGTCGTCCCGCAGCAGGAGCACCACGCCCACGATCGAGGCGAAGAGGATGAACTCCTCGCCCATCGTGTCGAAGCCCCGGTAGTCGAAGACGATCGACGTGACGACGTTCGTCGTGTGGCGCTGCGGGACGGCTGTCGCGTTCAGGAGCTGCCCGTAGAAGCCGTGGAAGTCGCCGAACGGCGGGATTCCGGAAAAGCCCCAGGCGAGCATGGCTCCGAACGCGCCCATTACCGGAACCGCGAGCCAGCGACGGACCCTGTGCCTGCGCGTCACGGGTCTTCTTCGCGCTCCCGCCTGGTACGGCTGATCGCGATCAGGACGATCAGCGGATAGGCCACTGTCGAGACGACGAGCATCGACAGCGCGACATCGGGCGCCTGGAGGACGACGAACAGGATCACGAGCAGGAGCCCGTAGATGCCGCTCAGGACGATCTGCCGCAGCGGCTCCAGGCAGAGCGCGACCGTGGTCGCGCCTGCCGCGACGAGGAGCAGCACTGCGATCTGGAGCGGAGCGATCGTCGCGAGGATCACTCCACCCGCTCCTCGTCTCGGGCCGCGATCTCGCCGAAGTCGATGCGGCGCAACGCACGCGCCGTTGCGTGGATGACGACGGGCCCAGGGACGAAGAGGAGCGCGACCGTGGCGATACCGTCGAGCCCGATGCTGCCGAGGTGCTCGCGGACGATGAGCGCGGCGAGGACGCAGAACGGCCCGACGGCGTATCCGGCCGAGGTGTAGTGGAGCCGGTCGGCGGTGCTGCGCATCACCGCGAAGCCGATGCAGCAGATGAGCTGCGCCGCGACGGCGAGGGAGAGGAGGACGTCCACGGCGTCGTTCGTCAAAGGTGTCTCCCGAGGAAGCGGGCGAAGACGAGGCCGCTCACCCAGGTCAGCACGGCGCACGCGATCGGCACGTCGAAATACGACGAGCGGTGAAAGCCCTCGGCGAGGCAGAGGAGGATCGTCGTCGCGAGGGCGCCTCCGAGCTCGAGCCCGGCCACGGCGTCGATCGGCCTGCCGCGCAAGGCGACGACGCCGATCGGGACGAAGCCGGCGAGCATCACCGTTGCCGCCACCGTGAACGCGTTCACGCGGGCTCCTCGGACCTGCGTCTCGGAAGGAGGTCGTGGAGCAGGACGGTGTGCGTCTCCGAATCGATGTCGACGACATAGGCATTCGGGCTGAGGCCGCCGAGAAGGGTCGTCCACGCGCGGTGGGCTGCTCCCGACCGCGTCGTCTTCGCTCCGGGCTCGAAGGGCCGGGCGACGTATCGCCCGCGCACGACCGTTCCCTGCGCTGCCGATCGGGCGAGTGCGCGAACGAGCAGCGCGAAGTCGCTGAAGACGACGAGCGGGCTGAGCGCGCCGGCGCGGAGCCGCTCGAGCGGTGGACGCAGGTCGACCCGCACGAGCGAGCGCGACCTCTCGGCGATCGTCGCGGCGGCGAGGCCGGCGCATCCTGCCGCGACGACGTCGACCAGGTTCCACGCTCCGGTGAACAGCATCCAGAGCCAGAAGCATCCGAGCCACCAGAGAAACCAGGGTCCTACGTGTTGCCATCGCACGGAATCCGTCTTCCCCGGCCGCTCGCGGCGCGAAACGGGAGATCGCACCCCGACGTTTTCGCCTGCGGGGCCCCGGGTAGCTGAAAATCCGGGCGCGTGAACGACTTCAATCTCACCTTTCCCTGCGAGGCGAGCCAGCTCGTTCGGCTGCGCCGTGGCCTTGCTGCGTGGCTCGACGCGAATCGGGTCGACGAGGACTCCCGTGACATCCTCGTCCTCGCGGCCCACGAGGCGGCGGCGGACGCGATCGAGCATGCGTTGCCGTGCGAGCACGTCGACGTGCAGGCTTCACTCGAGGGAGCTCGGGTCTCGATCGAGGTCACGGACACAGGTCGCGGATACTTCGAGGAGCTCGTCGCGGTCGACGAGACACACGAGCGGCGCGGGGGCCTGATCCTCATCCGCCAGCTCATCGACAGGGTCGAGATTCGCTCCGGCACCGGGGGCACCACCGTCCAGATGTCACAGCCGATCCCGACCTGAGAACCGGAGTCAGAGATTTGCGCGGACGCCGGGCTCGCGCTCGATGCGCTCGAGGTCGTCGGTGAAGCTCGAGTCGATCGCCTCGCGCGACGGGCCGTGCCTCAGCAGCCGGAAGCACCGGTCGCTGCGCCGCGTCCCCGACCAGGAAGGCGATCCCGCATACCCGGCCACGGCACAGAGGGCGAGGCCGACCCAGCCGGAGATGTGCTCGACACGGGTGCTCCCGGTCAGCTCGTAGACCCCGTTCAGCGAGAACCGGGCGGACGAGGACGGACGACGATGCGAACCGCCGGCTCCGGGTTCGCGTTCGCCTGAATCGCTCCGGCCACGCCTACGCTGCTCGTGCGGGACGATCCGGCGGCGCCGGTCCCGGGTCGTACACCCGATCCGGGGTCGGGACAGCCGGGTACACGGGCTGCGGCGACACGGGGTGCGGCGACACGGGGTGCGGCGACACGGGGTGCGGCGACACGGGGTCGGGCGAGTACACGGGGTCGGGGGAGTACACGGGGTCCGGCGAGTACAGCGAGTATGTGCGCGCTCCGACGCCGAGCCGCGCGTAGCCCATCATCCCGCGCTCGACGCACCGGACGACGAGATCGAGGACCGCCGCGAGCACAGGCCCGGGCGTCTCGCCGAGGCTCACCGTTACCTGCCAGCATCCGGCGTGCTCTTCGAGCGCCACGTCGAGCTCCCCCTCGGCAACAGCCTCGCGCATCAGGTTCGCGGCGCCGGCCGGGTCGGCCTCGACGATCACCTCGTCCAGGCGGGTCGCCGCCGGGGAGCTCTGGAGAGCCGCGAGTCGCCGTCGCGCGCGTGCGAGCTGGTTGCGCAGGCGCCTCTCCTCCTCGGCTCGGGTCATCGCGCGTTCCGGATCGCGTCGATCAGCTCCCACTTGCCCATCCGCGAGCGGCCGGGAATCCGGTGCTCCTTGGCGAGCTCGTAGAGCTGCTGCCTGTTCCTGTCCTCGAGCGCGTGACCGGCATTGCCGGCACGGCTGCGGCCCTTGGCCGCCTGCTTGCCGAGCTCGTGCCGGGTCGAGGCCGGGAGATTCGCAATCGTCCGCTTCTTCGTCGCGGATTTCTGAGCCTTCTGGATGTTCTGCTTTGCCGCTGCAACCTGGCGTCCGGTAGCCATCATGACCTCCAGTTCCGATTCCGTTGCCCGCTCGGATACCCGATCGTCACGCGGTTATGCCTTTCCCGCCCTGACAGGTTTCCGGCCCGCGGCTCCGGGATTCGGAAACGCGGCACCGGGAACAGGAGAACGTGAGGCGCGTCTCGGTGCGCCACCTGTCGTTGCGCCAACCAAGCTGAAGGAGGATCCCGATGGCGAACTATTCCGAGTACCAGGAACGACCGACTCAGGCGATGCCTGGAATGCCGTACGACCGCCCGATGCCGCACGAGCGGATGCCGATGTATCCGGGCTACGGGTACGGGATGAGCCGCTTCGGGATGCGGTCGCTGCGAATGTTCCCGGGAGAGACGAAGCCGTTCTACCTCACGAGCGAGTTCGTCGTGTCGCTGCTCGCCGCCATCCTGATCGCGATCACCGCAGCGGCGTCGACCTCGTTCGGCGCCTGGCGGGCCTGGGAACTGATCGCCGGAATCGTCGCTGCCTACACGCTCAGCCGGGGCATCGCCAAGGCAGGCACGCGCAGCCACACGCCCGATCCGCGGAACAACGTCGACCTGAACTGGCACCGGGAGCAGCACGCGCACGAGCAGCCCGGGCAGCAGCGTCCGGTGGCCTCGTATCCCGAGAGCGCGCACGATTCCGGTGAGGGCGAGGGAAGGCTTTAGAAGTCTTCGCTGCTCAGGGCCCGGAGTCGTAGAGCGTTGGCCGGGGCGAACCCTTCCCAGTCGTTGTTGAAATAGGCGTACGCCGGTCTGTCGAACCGCTCGATCGCCGAGGCCCAGCGCTCGAGCTCGGTCTCGGAGTAGTTGCCCCGCCGTCCACGAGAGCCGTGGTGGAATCGGAGGTAGGCGAAGTCCGCCGTCAGGTCCCGCGTCTGGAAGCGCGCGATCTCGGGGCGGTCTGCGATTACCAACGCGGCGTTGCGGGCTCGCAGCAGGTTCATGACCTCTCCCGTGAACCAGCTCTCGTGGCGGAACTCGAAGGCGTGACGGAGCTCGTGCGGGATCGCCTCGAGGGTTGCTGCGAGTCGCTCGTCATCGCGCGGGAAGTTCGGTGGCAGCTGCCAGAGCAGCGGGCCGAGCTTTGCGGCGCGTACGAGCGGCTCGATGCGATCGAGCAGGATCTGGAGGTGATCTCCGGCATCTCTGAGCCGGAGCACATGGGTGAGATACCGGCTCACCTTGACAGCGAACGTGAAGCCGGGCGGAGTGGCTGCGGCCCAGCCCTCGACGCTCGAGCGCCGCGGCAGCCGGTAGAAGCTCGTATTGACCTCGACCGTGGTGAAGCGGCCGGCGTAGAACTCGAGCCACTGCCGGGCAGGCAGTCGTTCCGGGTAGAAGACGCCGTCGCGCCAGTGCGCGTAGTTCCATCCGGAGCAGCCCACCTGAAGCTCGCTCCGCGCTGCCGCCGGAGAACCCGGGCGAGACACCTTTCGCGTCGGAGCGGTGTGAGATCGCGGGTGTCGGGCAGCCGAGCCATGCGCGGCCCGGCTTGCCGTCACCGAGGAGGCTCGCCGTCGAGGAAGTGGTCGTCGGCAGGCCAGGGTGCGAGCACCATCAGCATCCTGCCGCCGGTGGTCGTCCTCACCGTCCGGCGCTCGTCGCGAGGCCACCGGAGAAAGCCGCCCACGCCGACGGTCTGCCGGGCACCGTTGTCGCCGACCTCGAACGTACCCTCCACGACCACCATCCAGCAGTTCTCCCGCGTCTGGTGGTCTCCGAGCTCCTGGTCCGCCTCGAGGACGAGCAGGAGCGCGCGCGCCCCGTCGTCGTCGACGAGGACGAGTGGGTCTGTCACGCCTCCCGGGGCGGAAAGCTGCAAGAGGTCGTGGCGCTCCATCCGCTCGTCCTTCCCAGCCCGTTCCCTTTCACACCCGTCGCTTTCACACCCGTCGCCCTCACACCCGCAGACTCGCCGGTCCGGTGCTTCTCGATCCGCCCTCGGTCGGCTTCCCAGTTTGGGCGACAGCCCCCGGGGTAGCAGTTCAGGGGAAACGAAAAAGGGGGAACCATGCAACTGAACACGCTCCAGGATGTGCTCGTCGACCAGGTGGCCGACCTCTACAGCGCCGAGACGCAGCTTGTCTCGGCGCTTCCGAAGATGGCCTCGGCCGCCCATACACCGGAGCTTCGCGAGGCGTTCGAAGAGCACCTCGAGGAGACGCGCGGGCATGTGACCCGGCTCGACGAGGCTCTCACCGAGATCTCCGCGCATCCCTCCGCCGAGGTGTGCGAGGCGATGCGTGGGATCATCAAGGAGGGCGAGGACGTCGTGCAGGCGAGCGGCGAGCCCGCCGCCCTCGACGCGGCCCTGATCGCGGCCGCCCAGCGAGCAGAGCACTACGAGATCGCCGCCTACGGAACCGCGAAGGCTCTTGCCGGCGAGCTCGGCTACGACCGGGCGGCGTCGCTCTTCGGCCAGACGCTCGACGAGGAGTCGGCGGCCGACAAGCTCCTCACGAAGATCGCCCAGGGCGGTCTGATGAGCAGCGGCGTGAACCAGGCGGCGAACGCTCGCTGAGCTACCGCCTCGCTGAGTGCCGAGCGGGCGCGGCCGGTGCCGGTGGGCGCCGGCCGCGCGCGTCGCGGGTCCGGCGATTCGCGCTCGATCAGCCAGGGAGCGCGGCGACGATCCTGTCGGGCCGGATCGGAACGGTGCGGACCCGGAGGCCGGTCGCGTGGTGAACCGCGTTTCCGATCGCTGCTGCGGTTCCGACGATCCCGATCTCGCCTATCCCCTTGCTCCCCATGGGGTTCAGGTGGTCGTCGACCTCGTCGATCCAGTGGGCCTCGAGCTCCTCGACGTCCGCGCATGCCGCCACGTGGTATCCCGCCAGATCGTGGTTGACATAGTCGCCGAAGGCCGGGTCGAGCCTGCTCTCCTCGTGGAGGGCCATCGAGATCCCCATCGTCATCCCGCCGAGGAACTGCGAACGGGCCGTCTTCGGGTTCAGGATCCGTCCTGCAGCGAATACTCCGAGGAGGCGTGAGACCCGCACCTCGCCCGTGCCTGCATCGACGCGCACCTCCGCGAACTGCGCGCCGAAGGCGTGGCGGGCGAAGTCCGCGTCGGACTCGATCTCCGACTCCGTGTCCGCCTCGACCTCGAGCGGGAGCGCAGGATCGTCGTCCAGCCGGGAGGCGAGCTCGCGGCAGACCTTGGTGATCGCCGAGCCCCACGAGGCCGTGCCCATCGACCCACCGGCGAGCGGAGCGGCGGGAAGGTCGCTGTCGCCGAGCTCGAGCCGGACCGTCGCCGCCGGAACAGAGAGCTCCTCGGCGGCGATCTGGGTCAACACGGTCCGGGCGCCGGTCCCGACATCGGAGGCGGCGAGCGAGACGACGAAGCTGCCGTCGACCTCGGCACGCGCCCTTGCGTGCGAGGGTCGCCGCCTCGCCGGGTAGGTCGAAGCGGCCACTCCCGTCCCCGACAGCCACTGCCCGTCCCGGCGCACCGCCGGTCGCGCGTCCCGCTCCCACCAGCCGAACCGCTCGGCTCCTTCGCGAAGGCAGGCGACGAGGCCGCGGCTCGAGAATGCGAAGCCCGTCTCGGGATCCGTGTCCGGCTCGTTGCGGATGCGGAGCTCGACCGGGTCGAGCCCGCAGGCGATCGCGAGCTCGTCCATCGCGCTCTCCAGTGCGTACATGCCGGGCGTCTCGCCAGGCGCGCGCATCCACGACGGCGTCGGCACGTTCAGGCGTGCGAGCCGATGCGAGGTGCGCCGGTTCGGGGCCGCGTACATCATCCGGGTCGGCACCGCGGTCTGCTCCGCGAACTCCTCTAGGGTCGAGCTCTGCTCGACGACATCGTGGCCGACCGCGACGAGCGTCCCGTCGAGCTCGGCTCCGAGCCGGATCCGCTGGATGGTCGGCGTGCGATAGCCGGTGAGGGCGAACATCTGCTGCCGCGTGACCGGGAGCTTCGCGGGCCTCGCGGCGATCCTCGCCGCCATGACCGCGAGGATCGTGTGCGGGCGCACTGTGCCCTTCGAGCCGAAGCCGCCGCCGACGTGCGGGGAGACGACGTGGACGCTCGCCGGGTCGAGGCCGAAGGTCGCGGCGATCGTCTCCCGAGCCGCCTCCGCTCCCTGGGTCGAGTCGTACACCGTCAGTGAGCCGTCGTGCCACACCGCCGAGGAGGCGTGCGGCTCCATCGGGTTGTTGTGGAACGAGGACGTCTCGTAGACGACGTCGACCCGAGCCGGTGCCGAGGCAAACGCCGCGGCGTGATCGCCCTGCTCCGTATCGGTCTCGAAGTCCGGGTTGACCTTCTCGGGGCGGTAGAGGGAGGGGTGGTCGGCGGTGAGCAGGCTGTCGTGCGGCTCCTCCTCGTAGCGCACGGAGACGAGCCGCGCCGCCTCGCGGGCTGCTTCGGGGGTCTCGGCGATCGCGGCCGCGACGATCTGCCCGCGGTAGGCGACATCGGAGGACTGCAGGACGGCGAGCTCGCCCTCCACGTCCAGTGCGAGGCGGGGGGCGTTCTCGTGCGACAGCACCGCGAGCGCCCCTGCGTCGAGCGCGGCCGCAGAGTCGACGGCCGCGACCCTGCCGCGCGCGATCGTCGACTGGACGATCGCCACGTGCACGGGGCGCTCGAGTGGATGTTCGTCGGCGTAGAGCGCCTGGCCGCGTACCTTCTCCTCGCCCTCGAGCCGGGTGAGGGACGCCCCGACGGTTCCGCGCGCGACGGTCACGACGCGGTCACCTCTTGGAGGGCTCGCACAATCAGGTTCCGCGCGAGGGGAACCTTGTAGGCGTTGTCCGGCAGAGGGGATGCCTCACGAAGCTCTGCATCGGCGGCCGCCTCGAACACCTCGGCGGTCGGCGGCCGCCCGCGCAGGGCTGCCTCGGCCGCGGTCGCACGCCAGGGCATGTGCGCGACCCCGCCGAGGGCGACCCTCGCGTCGGCGATCTCGCCGTCCTCGACGTCGACTGCCGCAGCCACCGAGACCAGGGCGAACGAGAAGGACGCCCGCTCCCGGGCCTTCAGGTACGCCGAGCCCGCGGCCCACGGCAGCGCCGGCAGCTCGACGCCGGTGATCAGCTCGCCGTGGGCGAGCGTCGTGTCGAGCTCGGGATCGTCGCCCGGCAGCCGGTACAGGTCGCGCAGCGGAAGCACCCGGTCCCCGTCTCCGCCGCGGATGTGGATCACGGCATCGAGGGCGGCGAGCGCGACCGCCATGTCCGAGGGGTGGGTCGCGACGCAGTGCTCGGAGTGACCGACGATCGCGAGGTTCCGGTGATCGCCCTGCCGTGCGGGGCAGCCGGTTCCGGGCGCTCGCTTGTTGCAGGGCTTCGTCACGTCCTGGAAGTAGAAGCACCGCGTGCGCTGCAGGAGGTTCCCCCCGACCGTCGCTGCGTTCCGCAGCTGCCCGGACGCGCCTGCCAAAAGTGCCTGCGCGAGCACGGGATAGCGGACGCGCACGGCGCGCTCGGCGGCAAGGTCCGAGTTGCGCGTGGCCGCGCCGATCAGCAGGCCGCCCGCCTCCGTCTCCTCGCAGCCGGGCGCCGACAGGCGGGTCACGTCCACGAGCAGGCGGGGCGTCTCGACGCCGAGGCGCATCAGGTCGACGAGGTTCGTTCCGCCGCCGAGGTACTTCGCCTCCGGCGCGTCCGCGACCGCCGCCACGGCCGCTCCCGCATCCGTCGGGCGCTCGTACCGGAACGGCCTCATGCCCCCGCCACCTCGGCGATGGCGGGGACGATGTTGGCGTAGGCGCCGCAGCGACAGAGGTTGCCGCTCATGCGCTCGCGGATCTCGGCGTGGGCGGGCTCGGCCTCGCCGTTCGCGAGATCGTCCGTGACCGCGCTCGGCCAGCCGGCCTCGAGCTCGCGCAGCATCCCGACGGCGGAGCAGATCTGACCCGGCGTGCAATAGCCGCACTGGAAGGCGTCGTGCTCGACGAACGCCTGCTGAAGAGGGTGGAGATCCCCGTCCGCGAGCCCCTCGATCGTGACGACGTCGGAGCCGGACGCGGCGACGGCGAGAACGAGGCAGCTGTTGACGCGCCGCCCGTCGAGGAGCACGGTGCACGCGCCGCACTGGCCGTGGTCGCAGCCCTTCTTCGAACCGGTCAATCCGAGATGGTCCCGGAGGAGATCGAGGAGCGAGGTGCGCGTGTCGAGCTCTCGGCCCAGGCATTCGCCGTTCACGAACAGGGACACCGCCGAGGTCTCGGGCGCGCTCACATGAAGCGCGCTACCACGAACGGGCTCCGCGGAAACCGCGGCCGGGTTTGCTCGGCCGGGAAGCAGGCGAGAACGGGGCAGGATGTACCTGGGAGTACCGCACTGGGCCGTACAGCTCGTGGTCGTGGGCGTGGTCGCTCTCGTCGCCTTGACGCTCCAGTACGTGCTGCGGGTGCTCGTCGTCCGCTGGGCGGCCGCGGCGCCGCACGGCGCGAGCGACCTCATCCGCGACCGCCGCCGCGAGACCGCCGTCGCCGTGATCTCGAGCACCCTGCGCTATCTCGTGTTCGCGGTCGCCGCATTCATCCTGATCGGGTTCTTCCTGCACAACGTCCTCACGGCTGCGGCAGGCGCGACGCTCGCGGTCGCGCTCGTCGGGTTCGGTGCCCAGCGGTTCCTGCAGGACGTGCTCGCCGGCGTTTTCGTGCTGGTCGAGAACCAGTACGGCGTCGGCGACTTCATCACCCTCGAGCCCACGCACCTGTCGGGCGTGGTCGAGAGTGTGGGGTTGAGGACGACCATCCTCCGCAACCTCAACGGCGACCGCTACATCGTCCCGAACGGACAGGTGAACGGGGTGCAGCGCCTGTCCCACGGCTACCGCAGCTATGCGATCGACGTGCTCACCCACTCCCCGGACGAGGCCGCGAAGGCGCTCGCCGACGTGATCGCGATCTCCCCGATCGGCTCCGCCCGGTTCCTCCGGCGCCCGCGGGTGACCGAGCAGCACGAGGTGGACGACGCGGTCCTCGTCAGGATCCGGGCGGAGGTGCCCCCGACGATGGAGTGGCTCGTCGAGCAGTTCCTCGTGAAGAGCCTCGCCGCCCGACTCGGCGGCTCGCTCGCCGCCGAGCCGCTCGTCTACACGCTCGACGAGGCGGCCGTGCACCGGTACGAGCGCACAGTCGTCGTCAACTGAGTGCGGGAGGACGGCTCGTCCCGTCGGCTGCCGACTGTCGCGGCCAACTGTCGCCGGTTTGGAAACAGCCGACAAAAAGACGCATTGGAGCGCTCATACGGTGCCGCTCGCCGGCGCTCGCTCGTAACCCGTGCAGGGGCAGGTGGAGTAGGGTGGGATCAAGCGTCGGTCCTTCTGGCCGAGATTGCTCCCTCCGAGACGTCATCGTACGGCTCTACCCCGACGGGTTGCTCGGCGCTCCTCAGGCCTCCCGGGACCACCTCTCCGAGGAGCGGAGACGGGAGTATGCAGTGGCAGAGGCACCACAGCGGCACTCGAATGCCAGCACCACGATCTCGAACGCGCTCAGCAAGCTCCATCGCGACTACTACGGCCGGGGCCCGACGAGCGTCCGGACCGTGCACGGCCACGATCACGTCGTCACGTTCCTGGAGGACATCTTGACGCCGCTCGAGCGCACGCTCATCGATGCGGGCGAAACCCAGCCCGTGCTGGAGATCCGCCGGGCCTTCCAGCGCGCGATGCGCGAGCGCTTCGTCGCCGTGGTCGAGGATGCAACTGGACGTCACGTGAGGGCGTTCCTCTCCGAGGTGAACCTCGAGCCCGACATCTCGGTGGAGATCTTCGTACTCGAGCGTGTCGATCCCGACCCGAATCCCGCCCCCGAAGGGGTCGGCTAGCCCCTGGATCTGCTCCTTCTCCGCTCGATTTCGCGCTAGGCTTGGGCACGGCTTCGGACGTCACGCGCGTGTGTTGGTGGAGCTGTCCGCTC
>DASZLW010000200.1:0-6543 GCA_035552175.1 Gaiellaceae bacterium
CGGCGCCTCGACCTCTCGCACGTCAATCCGGTGAGCGGGCCCGTGTTCGTGAGGGGTGCGAAGCCGGGCGACGTGCTCGAGATCGAGCTGCTCGAATGCCGGCCGCGCGGCTGGGGCTGGACGGCGCTCATCCCGGGGTTCGGCCTGCTCGCCGACGAGTTCCCCGACCCGTGGCTGCGGATCTCGAGGATCGAACCCGAGTCGGGGCGAGTCCGTTTCTCCGACGGCGTCAGCCTTCCGTACCGCCCGTTTCCGGGGACGATCGGCGTCGCACCCGCGGAGCCCGGGAACCATCCGATTCTTCCACCGTCCCGTTTCGGCGGCAACCTCGACATCAAGCACCTGAATCCGGGTGCGCGGCTCTTCCTGCCGGTCGGGGTCGAGGGCGCCCTCTTTTCGCTCGGAGACGCCCACGCGGCCCAGGGCGACGGCGAGGTCTGCGGAACCGCGATCGAGACCGCGATGGACGTGACGGTGCGCCTGTCGGTGCGCCGCGACTTCGCCGTCCACGCACCCCAGTTCCACCTCCCGGCAGGCGCGATCGCACCGCCCGAGCAGTCCGCCTACCACGTCTGCACCGGCGTCGGCCCCGACCTGATGGAAGCCGCGCGCGATGCCGTTCGGGCGGTCATCGTCCACCTCGTCCACCGGCACGGTCTCGACCGCGAGGAGGCCTACGCGCTTGCGAGTGTCGCGATCGACCTCCGGATCCACGAGGTCGTCGACGAGCCGAACTGGGTTGTCGGGGCGTTCATCCCCGAGTCGATCTTCGACGCCGAATAGCTACGCCGGCGAGGCGGCCGGCGCAGGCGCGAGGGAGCGCACGCGCTCGTGCCGGCCGATCCGGAGGGAGAGAGCCGCCGCGAGCAGGCAGAGGCCGCCGGCGCTGACGAACGCGTAGTTGTAGGTGCCGAACCAGGTGCGCGAGGCGCCTGCTGCCCAGGCGGCGAACGCGGCGCCGATCTGGTGCGAGGCGAAGATCCAGCCGAAGACGATCCCGACGCGCTCGCGGCCGAACGTGTCGGCGGTGATCGCGACGGTCGGGGGAACAGTCGCGACCCAGTCGAGCCCGTAGAAGACGGCGAACGCCACGAGGGCGATCCCCGATCCGAACGCGTAGGGAAGCGCGATCACGGCGAGCCCGCGGAACGAGTAGTACCAGGCGAGCAGATGGCGCGGCTCCATCCGGTCGGTGAGGAAGCCGGAGCACGTCGTCCCGATCACGTCGAAGAGCCCCATCAACGCGAGAAGAGACGCGCCGGTGACCTCCGAGAGGTGGTGGTCGATCGCCGCCGGGATCAGGTGGACGCCGACGAGCCCGTTCGTCGAGAGCCCGCAGATGAAGAACGTCGCGCAGAGCAGCCAGAACGCGCGCGAGCGGAAGCCGAGCAACAACCCGTCGATCGCCGGCCGGAACGGATGCTCCGAGCGCGCGGGCACCGCGACGGGCTCTGTCGCGCCGTATGGCTCGAGACCGATCGACTGCGGCCGGTCGCGGACGACGAGTGCGACGATCGGAAAGACGACGACCATCGCGACGGCGGCGACCGTCACCGCCGCCCATCGCCAGCCGAACGACGTCGCGATCCACGCGAGGGCCGGAAGGAAGACCATCTGTCCGCTTGCGTTGCTCGCGGTCAGGATCCCCGTGACGAGGCCCCGGCGGCTCTCGAACCACCGGTTCGCGACGGTGGCCGCGAGCGGCACGCCGACCGCTCCGGTCGCGCCTCCCACCACGACACCCCAGAGCAGGTCGAGCTGCCAGGGAGCCGTCATGATCGTCGTGAGCGACGAGCCGCAGGCGATCGTCGCGACCGCGATCAGCATCACGCGCCGCACACCGAAGCGCTCCATCAACGCCGCCGCGAAGGGCGCGGTCAACCCGAACATCAGCAGGCCGAGGGCGATTGCGATCGAGATCGTTCCCCGCGACCACCCGTATTCGTCCTGGAGCGGGACGATCAGCACGCCCGGCGTCGCCCTGAATCCGGCCGTCGTGATCAGCGTCACGAAGGTGACGACGACGATCAGCCAACCGTAGTGGAGGGGCCTGCCGATCAGCCGCTCGATCATGCCCCGGCTCCGACGAGCGCATTCAGTTCCTCGACGAGCCCTTCCGTCCGCTCCGTGCCGAACCGCGCCGCCAACTCCTTCTGCGCCCGCTCCCAGAGGGGGAGCGCCTGCCGGACTCGCGTCTTGCCCTCGGACGTCAGCACGAGGACGCGGCGGCGGGCGTCGGCCGGGTCGCGGCGTCCCTCGACGAGCCCCGTGTCGATGAGCGGCTCGAGCTCACGCGAAAGCGTCGAGCGATCGGTGCCGAGCCGGGCCGCGAACGCCCCGAGTGGCAGAGGCTCGAGCCGCTCGAGCCTCGCGAGGATCGAGTAGCCGTTGGTCGAGAGCCCGGATGGTGCGAGCGCCCGGTCGTAGTGCCTCGTCACGAGGCGCGTCGCCATCCGCAGTGAGGTGCAGACGCAGAGGGAGGTCGCCGGCCTGAGCTCTTCCAAGGAAAGGAGTATATGCACCTAACGGGTCGCCGGCCGGAGCGGCATCCGGAGCCGCCGTCACGGCGTCGAGGGAACGCGAGCGGCGGCCGCGATCGGCCGCATGGAGCCCTCCCCGGCAAGCTCGCTCTTCGGCGGCAACGGGGCACCGGCGCAGCGCATGTCGAGCGCGGTCGGAATCGCCGGCGGCACGGCCGCGTGCGCGACCTCGACGACCGTGGAACGGGTTCCCCTGTTCCCCGCGGTGTCGAGGGCGTTCACGGTCACCCGGTAGCGCCCGTCGGGGAGGTATGCCGTGTTCAGGAGTTGCGGCGTGAGGTCGAAGAGATATCGCCCGGGCTCGCCCCAGTGGAACGTCCCCTCGACCGCCGCCGAGTTCTGCTCGGTGCCCTGCGCGTAGACCGAGCAGAACTGGGCACGGAGCGGCTCGCCCCAGCGGAAGTCGGCGCCCGTGTTCCGGACGATGAGACGCCCGGACAGCGTCGAGAGCGACCAGGTGACCCGCTCGGGCGAGACGGGGAGCGAGTCCCACGGGATCGGGCTCGGGATCGGAGGGGTGTCGTAGGCATCCGCGAGGATGCGGATCTTCCCGTCCAGCGCGTGCTGAGAGATGGGACTGTTCGCAGGCGTCCGGAAGAGGATCGCTCGCACGGTCGGCACGGTCGTGTCGACATACGGGGTCAGATGGCCCTTGGCGAGCGGATCGACGGTGCAGCTCTCCCGGATCTCGGTGAGGTGGACGTGGTTCCAGCGCGCGCGGATCGTCCCGAGAACGGTTTGCGAAGCGACAACTCTCTCGCCGGCGTGCACGAGCGGCGCCAGGTGGATGTACTGGAACCGGCGGGCATCGACCGTGCTCACTGCGATCAGGTCTCCCGTGACGCGGACGACCGTGCCGGACACGACCGGGTAGACGGGATTCCCGGGGAAGGCGGAGATGTCGACGCCGCTATGGAACGAGAACGCCCCCTCCTCGGGGCCGGTGAAGACTGTTCGCGGGTCGCCGTAGAAGCCTCGCACCGGGTGCTGCCGGTCGAAGGGCTTGAGTGGCCAAGGGTACGGCGAGAGCCGCTCGCGGGCGTAATGGCGGCAGCGCTCGACGACCTGCTGCCACACGTCGAGGACCGGCACGGGCCTCGGCGGGATCAGCGGCATTGCCGAGGCGAGCAGGAGCACGAAGACGGCGGCAAGCCCCGCGAGCCCAACCCGGTCCAGGATCCGCGCCCTTCTCACGGCAGCCCTGACCCTACCCGCGGAGAGGTGTCGCTCTCGTCACGGGACCGTGAGGGCGACCCCGACCGACATGTGGTTCTCAGCGGTCGCCGTGCCTAGTAGCGTTGTGGACGTGTCGCCGTCGGAATCGCTCAGCCCAGGCGAGCTCTCCATCCTCGCGCTGCTCGTCGAAGCTCCGCGCCACGGCTGGGGGCTCGCGACGACGCTGGCGCCGAGCGGGGAGGTGGGATCGATCTGGTCGGTCGCCCGGCCGCTCGTCTACACGGGCCTGCGCCGGCTCGACGCCGACGGCTTCATCAAGACGGTCGGGCTGGAGCGCGGCGACCGCGGCCCGCACCGGGTCATCTACCAGGCGACGCCGGCAGGGAAGAAGGCCGTGGCCAGGTGGCTCGGCGAGCCAGTCGAGCACATCCGCGAGATCCGGTCGCTCTTCCTGCTCAAGGTGGTGCTCGCCCAGCGGCTCGGGCTGGACATCGAGCCGCTCCTCGTCTCGCAGCGCGCCCTGATGACGCCGCTCATCCAGTTCCTCGAAGCACGGCTCGAAGACGTCGACGCCGACGAGGAGCCCACCGAGGCCACGGTCCTCTTCTTCCGGCTCGAGACGGCCCACACGACCCTCCGCTTCATCGACCACATGCTTGCCGCGACGAGAGCAGCCAAACGCCGGGCCGCTCGCAAGAAAACCTGACCGACGGCACGCCGAGCCGACAGCTCAACCCAACCGGCACCGGGACGAATACCATGGCCTCTCGTGACCCCGGCAGGCCCCGAAACGGCACGCACGACCTCCACACGCACGACACGGCTCCTGGCGGCCGTCGCGGTCATCGTCGCGGCGCTCGTCCTCGCAGCAGGCGCCCGCCCCGCCCCGAGCGGGCAGACGGCCACGTGCTCGAGCTACGGCCCGACCTGGGCGCACTCGTACAACGTCAAGGCGAAGAAGGCCGGGAACCCCGTGCGGATCGTCTCCGCCTGCTGCCAGTCCACCAAGGTCAAGGGCATCAACCGCTGCTACATCATGGTCACCCTCGTCGGCACGAGCGACCGCGGCTGCGAAAGCGTCAACATCGGGAAGGACGGCCTCCCGTCCGGCCCCGGGAAGCACGAGAAGTGCACCGTGAACGCGACCCGTCAGATCGTCGCCTAACTCGCGCGGGGGAACAAGTTCCCCCTGGGGCCCCTCTTTCTTCCCTTGACTGGCCGTTGCCTGGACGGTTCGGGGTGCGTGCGGGCGGCGGGTGTTTGCTTCGGTAGTGAGGCCGGCAAGCCGGCGCCCCTCTCTGGTGCTTCAACACCAGCAAGGGTTTGTTGTGTGCCCGCGAGCGGCTTCAGACGCGGGCGTACGGCTTCGTCCTTGGCGACCTCGTCGTTGCTAAGTCCGCCATCGCTTCGTCGGGTCGCGGGACGTGCGCTTCGCGCTCTTTCGCGTCGGGCTCCGTCGGCAAACCCCAGTACGCATCGGCTTCGCGTGGTTCTCGCTCCGTGTTGAATGCTCTCCATGACCGATCTCTCCGCGTTCATTGCCGGGTTGCCCAAGGCTGAGCTTCACTTGCACATCGAGGGGACGCTCGAGCCCGAGCTCAAGTTTGCTCTTGCCGCCCGGAATGGGGTTTCGCTTCCGTACCGGTCGGCTGCGGAGATGCGGACCGCCTATGGGTTCGACGATCTCAGCTCGTTTCTCGCCGTCTACTACGAGGGGATGAGCGTGCTGCTCGCCGAGGCCGACTTCTACGATCTCGCCACCGCATACTTCGCGAAGGCGGCGTCGCAGAACGTGCTGTACGCCGAGGTGTTCTTCGACCCGCAGGCACACACCTCGCGCGGGATTTCGATCGACACCGTGATCCGTGGGTTGCGGCGCGCGCAGGTGGATGCCGAAGCCGGGCTCGGGCTGCGGAGCCGGCTGATCATGTGCTTCCTCCGCGACCACACTCCCGAGTCGGCGCTCGAGACGCTCGAGGCGTCGCTTCCCTACCGGGAGTGGATCGTCGGTGTCGGGCTCGACTCCGACGAACGCGGCAACCCGCCGATCAAGTTCAAGGACGTCTTCGAACGCGCTCGCGTCGAGGGGTACCGGCTGACGATGCACTGCGACGTCGACCAGGAGGACTCGGTGCGGCACATCTGGCAGTGCATCGACGACATCGGCGTCGAGCGCATCGACCACGGCGTCAACTCCCTCGAGGACAGCGTCCTCGTCCGGGAGCTCGGTGCCCGCGAGATCGGGCTGACGGTCTGCCCGATCTCGAACGGCTACGTCGCCGGCGGCCTCAAGGCGCGCGAGCTGAAAACGATGCTCGACCACGAGCTGCGAGCGACCGTCAACTCCGACGACCCTGCTTACTTCCCCGGCTACATGAACGAGAACATCGCCGCCGCGCAGGGTGAGGCGGACCTCAGCCGCGACGAGCTCGTACAGCTCGCCCGGAACTCGTTCGAGATCGGCTGGGTCACCCCGGGCGAGCGGGCCGACTTCCTGGCCCGCATCGACGGGTACGCCGGGATCGGCTGACCGAGGGTCCCCCGGGGCCGAGGGGAACCCGGTGACCGGATTCCTGACTCGGGGCCTCGGATCGGTGGGCGTCGCGGTGGCGCTTAGAAGCTCTCACACAATGAAGCCTTGAGTCGCTCGGACACGCCGGACGGCGCGATGCTGCGTCCTCGGTCGCAGAAATAGGCGAGCTCATGCTTATCCGCTTAGCTCCGTTTGCTGTCTGGCGGTGATCTCGCGGTAGGTGGTCGGATCGTGGATGGCTCCGAGACCGAGGAGTGTTTGGAAGCCAGCGAGCGGGGTGCGGCGCCGGTTGTG
>DASZLW010000201.1:0-12942 GCA_035552175.1 Gaiellaceae bacterium
CGCGCTCGGGGCGTGCCAGAGCTGGCTGAGCATGCTCACGCACCGCATCTCGAGCTCGGCGGTCTGCGGATACTCGTCCTTGTCGATCATGTTCTTGTCGAGGCACTCGAGCATCAGCCGTTGCGCCTGCGGCTCCATCCAGGTCGAGACGAACGTGGCGAGATTCAGCCGCGCGTTGCCGTCGAGCATCAATTCGTCGTGGACGATCTGGTAGGCCACGTCGGCCGACATCTCGCCCTCCGGAAGTGCGTGCCGCGGGATGCGGTCGCTCTCGATCTCGAAGATCGGCGGGAGCTCGAGGTCGTGGGTGGGCCGGGCCGGTCCGTCGGGATGCTTCAGGGGCACCGGCGGACACTAACGCTTCGAGCCGGGAACGGGCTTCCTGCGCTTCTCTCGAAGAGTGAGCGGCGCTCCACGCTCGACCGGCGCCGTCGCGAATCAACGTGACTCGTGCGTGGCATGGGGTGGGCGTGCGAGGATTCGCCGGAGGTGCCGGGTGGTGCCGCGGAAGGAGCGAGCGTGATCCTCGAACAGCACTACCTCGGTTGCCTCGCGCACGCGTCCTACCTCGTCGCCGACGAACGAGCCGGGATTGCCGCGGTCGTCGACCCGCAGCGGGACATCGATGGCTACATCGCCGCCGCCGACCGTCACGGGTGCCGCATCGAGCATGTCCTCCTCACTCATCTCCATGCCGATTTCATCGCCGGGCACCTCGAGCTCCGTGACCGCGTCGGGGCCCGGATCTACCTCGGCGCCCGGGCGAGTGCCGAATACGAGTTCACGCCGCTCGTCGACGGGCAGACCCTCGAGTTCGGCGACGTGCGGCTCGAAGCCCTCGAGACGCCCGGCCACTCGCCCGAGTCGATCTCGATCCTCGTCTACGACCTCGGCCGCTCGGCCGCCGAGCCGCACGCGGTGCTCACCGGCGACACCCTGTTCATCGGCGATGTCGGTCGTCCCGACCTCCGTGCGTCGCTCGGCTGGAGCGCCGAGGATCTCGGTGCGCTCCTCTACGACTCCGTCCGCATCAAGCTCCTGCCCCTTCCGGACGAGACGCTCGTCTATCCGGCACACGGTGCCGGCTCGCTCTGCGGCAAGCATCTGAGCACCGAGACCGTCTCGACGATCGGGATCCAGCGCCGGTACAACTACGCGCTGCAGCCGATGAGCCAGGAGCAGTTCGTGCGCGTCGTCACGGCCGACCAGCCCGATACGCCTGCCTACTTCACCTATGACGCCGTCCTCAACACGAAGGAGCGCCAGACGCTCGACGAGGCGCTCGCCGGCGAGTTGACGGCACTCTCGGTCGACGCCCTCCCCGAGCTCGCCGCTGGGGGAGCGCAGATGCTCGACGCCCGCGCGGCGGCCGATTTCGCAGGGGCCCATCTGGCGGGGAGCCTCAACATCGGGCTCGACGGGAGCTACGCGACCTGGGCGGGAACGATGCTCGAGCACGAGCGCCCGATCGTCGTCATCGTCGAGCCGGGACGCGAGCAGGAAGCGGCGTTGCGACTCGGACGGATCGGGTTCGACAACGTCGCGGGGCACCTCGACGGCGGCATGCTGGCGCTCGAGGGCCGTCCCGATCTCGTCGAACGACTCGTCCGGATCACCGCGGCAACGCTCGTCGAGCAGCTCGGCGACGAGGACCCGCCGCTCGTTCTCGACGTCCGCACCGGGTCAGAGCGCGATGCAGGCGCGATCGAGGAAAGCGTGAACATCCCGCTCGGCCGCCTGCCCGAGCAGCTCGACTCCCTTCCGCGCGATCGGCCGATCGTCGTTCACTGCTCGAGCGGCTACCGATCGTCGATCGCCGCGAGCCTGCTTCAGCGCGAAGGGTTCGAGGTCACTGACCTCGTCGGCGGTCTCGACGCGTCGCTCGTTCTCGTCACGCCGTCAGCTCGGCCAGCTTGAGGAGCGTGTTCCAGTTGCGCGCCGTCCCCGAGACGCCGAGCCGGCGCTCGAAGTAGTCGAGGGTCAGCTTCGTGCGCCCGGAGCCGTTCGAGTAGTACAGGTAGAGCTCGCGCCCGCTCAGCCGGAACTCGTCGCCGGGCGACCGCTCGGGGTCGAGGCTCGAGGCGGCGGCTGCGACCGGACGGTCCGAGAGGAAGAGGACGTGAAGCTTCTTCGGGTCATCGGCGGGGAACGGCGCGGACTCGGCGATCTTCGTCAACTCGGCGTGTGTCCGCAGCAGCACCGCGATCTCGAGCCCGAAGCGCTCCGCGATCGCGCCCTCGATCCTCGAGCCCGTCTCCTTCGCAGTCGCGGTCGTCCGGAAGACGAGGTTTCCGCTCTGCACGTAGGTGAGGGCGCCCTCGAGCTCGAGCTCGCCGCAGATCTGCCGCAGGTCTCCCATCGGCAGCTTGTTCTTGCCGCCGACGTTGACGCCGCGGAGCAGGGCGGCGTATGTCTTGGACTCGGCCACCGGGATATTCTGGCGGCGCGTCCACAGGCGCGCGGGAAGTGGAGGTAGGTCGGGTATCGACGCTCGTCTTCGAGATCGCGCTCGCGTCGGAGCAGATTTCGGCGCCGGGCCGGAATGAGCGTCGGATCGCCCTGTCGAGGCGGCCCGGTCAGGACGCCGAACGACCGGTTCCGCGAGGCCTCGAAAGCTGCTCGACCCGTCCCGGGAGGACACTTGCGGCGCGTGATCGGATCGAACAGGATCTCGTTGTATTTTGTTGCACTTTCGACACACTATTGTCACAGACTTGTGACATTCTCTTCGATATGTTGTCAATAACGACAACGGAGGTGGCGGATGTTCGAAGAGTTGACCAACGATCTTCTCGACTTGACGGTGAGCGTCAAGGGCCGCCAGGCAGGTCGCTTCGCGGCTCTGATCCTGTGCTGCAGCTGCTCGTGCTGCTGCAGGTGGGGCGAGGGCGACGGCGGAGAGTGAGCGTTCCGCCTCGGCCGTCGTTGGCGCCCTGGTACCGCCTCGTCGAGGACGGCGACCGGCTCGTGCTGGAGCACGGCCGGTCGGCCGTCGTCCTCGAAGGCCGAGCAGTCAGGGCGCTGTTGCCACGGCTCCTACCGCTGCTCGACGGGACGCGCTCCGGGCATGACCTCGCGGCCGAGCTCGGGGTGGCGATCCGCCCCGCGATCGATCAGGTGCTCGAACTGCTCGCAGCGAGCGGTTTGCTCCTCGACGGCCCCACGCCGGCGGAACCCGGTTGTCCGGCGGCCCGCGTGGTCGCCGCCGCCTACGGGCTGTCGCCGAGCGATGCGGCCGCCCGTCTCGGTTCGGCCTCGCTCGGGGTCGTCGGTTCCGGGCGAGCCGGGGCCGAGGTCGCGAGGCTCCTCCACGCGGCCGGAGTGGGTGAGGTTCGAAAGCTCTCGTGGCGGCCGTCGGACCACGCCGGGCGACTCGACCTCGCGGTCGTCACGCCTTCCCCCCACGAGGCAGCCGAGCTGGCGGGGTGGAACACGGCCGCACTCGAATCGGGGCTCTCGTGGCTCGGCGCGCGACCGTTCGACGGTCGAGTGGCGATGGTCGGGCCGCTCGTCGTCCCCGGAGAGTCCTGCTGCCACGAGTGCCTGCTCCATCGGCTCGCGGGACACGTCGAGTACGGCAGCGACCTCGCCGCGGTCGAAGCGGTCCCGGTCGAGGCGGGCGAGAGCCCGACGCTGGAGCGGATCGCGGCGGGCGTCACGGCACACCTGGCGCTCTGCTGGCTCGGAGGGCGCGATCCCGCTCTTCCCGGCGTGCTCTACGCCATCGAGGCGCGCCCACGTCTCGCGTTCCATGCCCACACCGTCCTCCGCGTTCCGCGTTGCCCGGCATGCTCTCCCGTCGAGCGCCGGGCACCACGGGTGCCGTGGCACGAGGCCGAGATCGAGGTCGAGGTCGCATGATCGGCACCCTGCCTCCTCGGCTACGTCGCGCGGTGTCGCCCTACACCGGAATCGTCCGTTCGGTCGAGGAGGTTCTCGCGTCGACCGCGGATGCGCCCCTCTTCCAGGCTTCGTGCGAGCTCGCGAGCGGAGGCGGGCTCTTCGGGACCGATCTGGCGCACGTCGGCGGTGTCGGCGGCGTCGGCGGTACCCGTGCCGAGGCAGCCGCCGCGGCGGTCGGTGAGGCGATCGAGCGCTACTCGGCGACCTATGTTCCTCGTGAGCGGCTGGTCGTCGACTCCGCGAGCCGGCTCGGCGACGTCGCCGTCGCCCCCTCGCGGTTTGCGCTCTTCTCGGAGCGTCAGTACGCCCAACCGGGATTCCCTTACCGGCCGTTCACGGCGGACTCGACGATCGCCTGGATCGAGGGCTATTCGCTCCCCGACCGCCGTCCGGCATTCCTTCCGGCCGAGCTCGTGTTTCTCGGCGACGCACGCACGGCCGGGCGCGGGATCGGCTACTCGACGAGCAGCGGGCTCGCCTGCGCCGACACGGTCGAGGAGGCCACGACGCGAGGGCTCTGCGAGGTGCTCGAGCGCGACGCATTCATGCTCGTGTGGAAGAACCGGCTGTCGCTTCCGGTGCTCGATGCCGCGGCCGATCCATCGACCCGGGCGGCACTCGCCGCGTTCTCCGAACCGGGCCTTCCGTATGCGGCGGTCGATCTCTCGTCGATCCACCGCTTTCCGATCGTGCTCGCCGTCGTGCGCGCGCCGAGGTTCGCGGCGGGTGCACTGGGAGTCGGCGCCGCCGCGGCGCCGACGATCGAGCGGGCGGCATGGAAAGCCCTATCGGAGGCGTTCGCGACTCGCAGCGCGGGAGTGAAGCTCGAGGTGGTGCGCCGGGGCCGTGCATCCGACCGGCGCGGTGAGACGGTCGACACGTTCGACGACCACATCGTCCACTACGCCGACCACCGCCGCGCCGCGGCTACGGCATTCCTCGATTCGAGCGCGGCACGAACCCTTGCTGCCGATGTGAGCCCGCTCGAAGGATGCACGGCGACCGAACAGATCGCCGCACTCTGCAAGCGGGTCGGGGCTGCGCGATCGAGCGCCTACGCGGTCGATGTGACGTCTCCCGATGTTGTAGAGCTCGGATTGACGGTCACGCGCGTGATCGCGCCGGAGCTCTGTCCGCTCGACGTCTCCCACTCGACGCGATTCCTGGGCGGCGTGCGTCTCTACGGCGCTGCGGCCGCGCTCGGGCTTCGTGAGCACGTCCTCGAGGAGAGCGACATCAACCCCGACCCGCACCCGTTCCCGTGAGGCCCGCCGTCCCGACGGCGCACTTCGCGTCACTCGTCTACGGCGAGGCAGGCGTTCCCCTCGACGATCCGGCGGAGGCGTTTCACGAGTCGTCGCGGATCTATCCGAGCCTGGAGGCGCCCCGGCCCGAGGTTCTCCTCGAGTTGATCGAGAACGCCGACCTCCATCAGACCATCGATCGAGCTGCGCGCACGCACGACCACCGGCCGGGCATCGACCTTCCGTCGCCCGCACCTCTACGCGGAAGGCTCGGCGATCTGCTCGTTCGCCGACGCTCGTCGTGCGCAGATGTCCCGCGGCCCGCGAGCCTCCGTGATCTCGGCGCCGTGCTCGGAGCGGCGTATGCAGTGAAAGACGGGCGGGGAGGCACGGACCGTCCGATCCCTTCTGCGGGGGCGCTCTATCCGCTCGAGGTCTACGTCGTCTCGCTCGCGGTCAACGACCTCGATCGCGGGATCTACCACTATCACCCGTTCCGGCACCGGCTCTCGCGTCTCGCACCGCTCCCCTGGCCGGACCTCCGAGCGGCGATGGTCGACCCGGGAGTGCTCGATCACGCTGCCTCGCTACTCATCGTCACGGCCGTGTTCTGGCGTTCGCGGTTCAAGTACGGCGCGCGCGGCTACCGCTTCGCGTTGCTCGAGGCAGGCCATCTCGTCCAGAACGCCGTTCTCGCCGCGACGGACGTCGGGATGCCCACATTGCCTCTCGGCGGCTTCTTCGACCGCCGGCTCGACGCGCTCGTTCACGCCGACGGCCTCGACGAGGCGACCGTGCACGCTCTCGTTCTCGGAGGGTCGGCATGACACCGGCCGACGTGTGGCTGCGGGTGGGGGTCGTGACCGCGCTCGCTTCCGCCTCGCTCGTCACGCTCTCCCCGGCCCGCCCCGAGTTGCAGGTGACACCCGTGGTCGCCGTGGTGGGCGGGGCGATCGCAGGCCTGGCGCTGTTCTCCGCGGTCGCTCGACGACGGCCTCGCCTGGTCCCGCGCACCGTCGCCCTCCGGTTGCTGATCGCCAGGTGGGTGATTCTCGCGCTCCTCGCGGCGAACGAGGAGCTCATCTGGCGGCGCGCGCTCCTCGGCGAGTGCCTGCGCGCCGGCTCGGCCGCCGCCCTCGCCGGAAGCACGCTCGCCTTTGCCCTCGCGCATCGCTCCCGGCCAGGGCTGCATCTCGGCACCGGCGCGGCGTTCGGGGGCCTCTACCTCGGGACGGGAGTCGTGACGGCGAGCATCGCTGCGCACTGGATCTACAACGTCCTGCTGTCGATCGGCGGCGAACCCGACCTCGCGTCGGGGAGAGCAGCGGCGTCATGATCGTCGCGGAGCTCGAAAAGGCGAGCAAGCGCTACGGGTCGGTCGAGGCCCTCAAGGGCGTCTCGCTCGCGGCGAGCGAGGGCGAGATCGTCGCGATGCTGGGCCCGAACGGTGCCGGAAAGTCGACGGCGATCAGCGTGCTTCTCGGTCTGCGGCGTCCAGATTCGGGCGAGGCGCGGATCTTCGGTGCAAACCCTCGCCGTCCGACTGCTCGACGAGCGCTCGGCGTGACGCCGCAGGAGACGAACTTCCCCCCGACGCTCCGTGTCCACGAGTTGATCGGCCTCGTTCGAGCGCATTACGCCGCACCGATCCGAGCCGATGCGATCTACGAGCGCTTCGGGCTCGAGCGGCTCGCCGACCGGCAGTTCGGGGGCCTTTCCGGCGGCGAACGCCGACGCGTCGGGGTGGCGCTCGCGTTCGCCGGAGACCCCCGGCTCATCGTGCTCGACGAGCCGACGACCGGACTGGACAGAGATGCGAGGCTGGGCGTATGGGGCGCCATCCGCGCCCACGCAGCCGGAGGCGGCACGATCCTGCTCACGACGCACTACCTCGAGGAGGCCGAGGCTCTCTCGGAGCGGGTGATCCTGATCGAGGCGGGATCTATTGTCGCCGACAGCTCGCTCGAGCAGATCAGGGCGGCCTCCGGGTTTGCCGTCGTCAGATTCCGCGGCCCTTCCGGAGCCCGCATCGACGGCGCCGAGGTGGACGGCCGCTTTCTCCGTATCTACACGCCCGATGCCGGAGCGACGGTCGAGCGTCTCGTCCGCGATGGCCACCGCCTCGCGGGCCTCGAGGTGAGGCCCGTCTCCCTCGAAGAGGCGCTCGCGTCGCGCAGGTCGCCGCGCTGAGCCCGGTTGCCTCACGCCGGCGCGTAGTGAGGCTGATCCTGATCCACGCGAGGGTGATGACGGTGGAGCTCGCCCGCTACCCGGCGTTCCTCATCCCGACTCTGGTCTTTCCGGCAGTGTTCTTCCTCTTCTTCGTCACGCCTGGGCCGAAGCAGGACGCGACCGTGCGCATGGCGACGTTCGCCGGGTTCGCGGTGATCGGAATCGCGTTCTTCCAGTTCGGGGTCGGGATCGCCGGCGAGCGCGGCTCGCCGTGGGAGCGCTATCTGCGGACGCTTCCGGTGGGCCCGCTCGTGCGGCTCGGCGCCAGGATCCTCTCCGCTGCCGTGTTCGCCTGTGCTGCAGCCGGTCTCCTCGTCGTCACCGCGGTGGTGGCCACAGGAGCCTCCCTCGCTGCCGAACGGTGGGCGCAGCTTGCGTTCGTCCTGCTCGCCGGCACGATCCCGTTCGCGTTTCTCGGCATCGCGCTCGGGTACTGGGCGCCTTCGAGAGGAGCGCTTCCCGTCGCCAATCTGCTGTACCTGGGGCTCTCCTATGCCGGCGGTCTGTGGAGCCGGCCGGGAGCGCTCCCGCACGTCGTCAGGGTGGTTTCGCCATACCTCCCGACTCGCGCACTTTCGGATGCGCTGGTGAGCGTCGCGACCGGCGCCTCGCCGGCGTGGTCCGCCTGGGCGGTTCTGGCAACGTTTGCGTGCATTTTCGCCACCCTCGCAACCGTCGGCTACCGGCGCGACGAAGAGCGCAGGTTTTCGTGAGCCGCAGGTCGGTCCGGGGTGCTTGCAGTTCCGGACGGGTCGCCCGCTCCGTCCCGTACACTTGCGGCCTTGACGCTCTGGGAACTCGTCCTCACGCTCGTCCTCCTCAAGATCCCCGTCGCATACGTCGGCTGGGTGATCTGGTGGGCGATCAAAGCCGAGCCCGAGGTCGGGACACAGGGCGGGACCGACGGCGTGAACTGGCAGCCGTGGCGGCGGCCGTCTCCGAGCGACGCGTCGAATCGGCCCGATCGAGGTGGCCCCGCCCGGCGGCGTGTACGTGAGGGCTCCCGCGACAACCGTCGGCGCGAACGCGTCGGAGGGATGCGCGCATGAGCGAAACGGCTGCGGGCGCGTCGGCGTCACATCCCGGTCGCGAGACGGCATCGCAGGTGCTCCTCGTCCTCGCGCTTGTCGCCTCCGTCGTCATGCTCTTCTTCCTTCCGTTCCTGTTCGCCCCGCCCGCGTTCCTCGCGGCGCTCGTCGGCGTGTCGATCACGAGCAAGAGCCGTCGCTTCGGGTTGATGACGACGCTCTTCGCCACGCTGTGCTTCATCGTCGGCGCCACGGTCGCGATCTGGGGCTCGCGACCGCTCTTCTAGAGCGCGCTCGCTGTTCTCACCTCACAGATCGCGGGGCTTCTCGAGATCGTGCCGTACGCGACGCGCCCGTCCTCAGTTCGCTGGACGTGCGTGCCGATGAACTCTCCGTGAACGCTCCGCCGGAGGAAGTTCGCCGCTGGTACAAAACAAGGGATTGCAATGCATGACGTCGACGGCGTGAATGCCGGTTACGCGCGTCTGCTTCTCGACGAGTATCTCGACAACCCCGAGGCCGTTCCCGCCGAGTGGCGCGCACTGTTCGAAGATGGCGACTCCGCCGTCCTCGACGTCCTCCCAGGGCTCGCCCGGCTCCTCGAGCGTCACCCGGTAAACGGCGGCAGTCACGACGGCAACGGGAATGGAAACGGAAACGGCGCCGCGGCCGTGGCCGATGCCACCCCGGCCATACCACCCCGTACCGTCGCAGTTGCGGCTCCCGCCGGCCTTCAACCGGGCGTTTCAGCGCCGCCCGCTCAGAGCACGGACACCGAGCTTCTCGGCGGTGTCGCCGCCGCGATGGCTCTCGTCAAGGCGCACCGGATGCACGGCCACCTCGCGGCAAAGCTCGATCCGCTCGGCGCCGTGCCCGTCGGAGACCCGGCACTGGACCCGCTCCGGCTCGAGCCGCGGTTGACCCCGGAGCTCCAGGCGCGAATCCCCGCCGCGATCCTCCGCATCCATGTTCCCGGCGCGACGCTCGCCGAGGCGCTGCCGAACCTGCACGACACCTACTGCGGTTCGCTCGCCTACGAGATGGAGCACATTGCCGACCACGAGCAGCGCGTCTGGCTGCGGAAGGCGATCGAGTCGGGACGCTTCAACGGCCCTCTCCAGACCGAGGAGCAGCTGCGCCTGTACACCCGCCTCTGCGAGACGGAGGGGATGGAGCGCTACCTCCGCCGCTCGTTCCTCGGCCAGAAGCAGTTCTCGCTGGAAGGGCTGGACGTCCTGATTCCGATGCTCGACGAGTCGATCGAGCTGGCGGCGGCCTCGGGAGCGCGCGAGGTCGTGATCGGCATGGCCCACCGCGGACGGCTCAACGTTCTCGCACACTCGATCGGGATGCCGTACGAGCAGATTCTGCGGGAGTTCGAAGGCGAGCGCACGCTGGATGTGGTCGCCGCCGACGCCGAGGGCGGCACCGGCGACGTGAAGTACCACCTCGGCGCCGAAGGCGTCCGCGACACCGAGCACGGCAAGATCGCCGTGACGCTCGCCGCGAACCCGAGCCATCTCGAGGCTGTCGATCCGGTTGTCGAGGGGATGACACGAGCCGAGCAGACCGACCGCACATCGCGCGGCGGCGCCTACGATCCGGCGGCGGCGATGCCGATCCTGCTCCACGGGGACGCGGCATTCGCCGGGCAGGGGATCGTCGCCGAGACGCTCAACCTCTACGCGCTCGAAGGCTATGCGACCGGGGGGACGCTCCACCTGATCACGAACAACCAGGTCGGCTTCACGACCGACCCCGCCCAGGGCCGCTCGACGCGGCATTCGTCGGACCTCGCCAAGGGATTCGACACCCCGATCATCCATGTGAACGCAGACGACCCGGAAGCCGCCATCTCCGCGGTCCGTCTCGCTCTCGCCTACCGTGCGCGCTTCGGTCACGACATCGTGATCGACCTCGTCGGCTACCGCCGCTTCGGTCACAACGAACAGGACGAGCCCGCCTACACCCAACCGATCATGGCCGTGCAGATCGCGAGCCATCCGACGGTTCGTGAGCTCTACGCCACGCAGCTCGTCGAGGCAGGTGTGCTCACGGACGTCGAGGCGGGCAAGTTCGCAGCGGACGTCGAGGCTCAGCTGAAGGAGGCGCACGATCGCCTGCGCGCTTCCTTCGGCCACGAGGTGCCGGCGAAGTCCCACGACGAGGCGGTGCCGCGTGAAGGCATGAACGCCGTCGAAACCCGGGTCGGCCCGAAGCGCCTGCGGCGGCTCACGAAACAGCTCGCCCGCGTCCCCGACGGGTTCACCGTCCATCCGAAGCTCGCCAAGCAGCTCGACCGCCGCAAACAGGCCCTCGAGGAGGGCGGCATCGATTGGGGTCACGCCGAGTCGCTCGCATTCGCGTCGCTGCTCCTCGATGGGATCCCGATCCGCCTCACGGGACAGGATTCCGAGCGCGGCACCTTCTCGCACCGCCATCTCGTGCTCCACGACGCCCTCACCGGCGAGATCGACATCCCGATGCAGAAGCTCGACAAGGCGACGGCGTCGTTCGAGGTCTACAACTCTCCGTTGTCGGAATACGCCTGCGTCGGGTTCGAGTACGGCTATTCGACCGCGGCGCCGGAGGCACTCGTCCTCTGGGAGGCCCAGTTCGGCGATTTCGCGAACGGCGCGCAGACGATCATCGACCAGTTCATCTCGAGCGGGCTCGCAAAGTGGAGGCAGACGTCCCGCCTGACGCTCCTCCTGCCGCACGGCTACGAAGGAAACGGCCCGGAGCACTCGAGCGCGCGCCTCGAACGATTCCTGCAGCTGACGGCCCAGGAGAACCTCCGGATCGCGAACTGCACGACGGCGGCCCAGTACTTCCATCTCCTCCGCCGTCAGGCCCTCGACCCGAGTGCACGGCCGCTCGTCATCGTGACGCCGAAGGGGCTGCTCCGCCTCAAGGACGCGACGTCGACGCTCGACGAGCTCGCCCACGGGACGTTCCAACCCGTGATCGATGCCCGGATCGAGGACAAGTCGGAGACCCTCCGGCTCGTGATCTGCACCGGCAAGATCTACTACGACATCGTGAACCACGAGGTCGCGCGCGAGGCCGCCGGCGTCGCGGTCGCGCGGCTCGAGCAGCTCTACCCGTTCCCCGTCGAGGCGACGCGGGAGCTGATCGCGTCATATCCCAACCTCCACGAGATCGTCTGGGCCCAGGAGGAGCCGCAGAACATGGGTGCGTGGCGCACGATCCGCCACCGCCTCGAAGAGGCTTCCTCGGGAGTGCCCGTCCGCTACGTCGGTCGCCCGTGGCGCGCGAGTACGGCTGAGGGGTACCCGACCGCCCACATGATCGAGCAGAACCGGATCGCTCTCGCGGCGCTCAGTCTCTGAGCGCGGCGGTCAGCGCCGGTTGCGCTTGAAGGATCTGCGCGCCTTGACGGTGCGACGGATGAGCTTCGGCCCGTGCTTCCGCGCGAGCCCGAGCAGCTTGCGCCGCTGCCGCGACGGGAGCTTCCGCCAGATGTTCCACGCGAGCGCCGCGATTCCGAGCGCCCGCCGCGGGCCACGCATGCGACCTTTCACATTCGCCATGCGCAGAGTGTCCCCTTTTCGCTCACAGTTGTAAACACGCCCGGGGCGGTTAGACTTGTCGAGGCATGGCGATCGACCAGGAGGAAGGAATGCCCGTAGACACGACATCGCTCTTCGCGAGCGTCATCCAGGAGCATCTCGAGCTGCGCCGGCGCAATGCGGCGCTGGAGCACGAGATGCCGCTCGAGCGTTACATGCCCGACGATCCGTTCGAGAACCATCCACTCTTCAAGACCGAGGAGCAGGCGCGCGTCGAGGACACGATGGACGGCGTCAAGACGATCGTGGACGAGCCGACTTCGCACGAATGGGCAGCCGTCTCCGAGTCGGCCTTCACGGCACCCGCACCCGAGGAGCCTGCAGAGGCAGAGGCGACTGACGAGGAGTCGGCGGAGGTCTCCGACGAGAGCCTCTGGTCCCGCTCGCGTGACTTCGACTGGGGCGACTGACCGCGGCATTCCGCTCTGGCCGGTCCCGGTGACCGGAGCTCGACCAGGCTCTACGGCGGCAACCTCGGCTTGGCCTCGCTGCGCCGGCGACGTCTCGTCGCCGACGTGACCGGCGGCTCTTGGATCGAAGGGCCTTCCGTCGGCTCGTCCGGGGCGGAGGCCGGGTCGGGCGGGCCGCACCGGATACCCTGAACCGCATGGCCGAGCTCCGCACGACAGCCGCCTACAAGCCGACGGGCGATCAGCCGTCGGCGATCGAGACCCTGTCGAACGGGCTGCTTGCGGGCGAGCGCTACCAGACGCTGCTCGGCGCGACGGGGACCGGGAAGACGGCGACGATGGCGTGGATCATCGAGAAGGTCGGTCGCCCGGCGCTCGTGATCGCGCACAACAAGACGCTCGCCGCTCAGCTCTGCAACGAGTTCCGCGAGTTCTTCCCGCACAACTCGGTCGAGTACTTCGTCTCGTACTACGACTACTACCAGCCCGAGGCGTACGTCCCGCAAGCGGATCTCTACATCGAGAAGGACAG
>DASZLW010000202.1:0-3413 GCA_035552175.1 Gaiellaceae bacterium
CTCTCGTACATGCTCGGGGTCAAGAACACGTTCACGATGAACGTCGAGTTCTATACCGGGATCGACGAGCGGCTCGAGATGCCGATGCTCTTGCCGCCGGTGCCCGACTTCGTCGACTTCTCCGAGACGAAGGTGCTGATCGCCGACGACGTCGCCGACACGGGCGCGACACTCGTGCTCGTCAAGGAGTTCCTCGAAGGCAAGGTCGCCGAGGCGCGCTGCGCGGTGCTGTACGAGAAGCCGCGCTCGACCGTGCAGTGTGAGTACGTCTGGCGCCGCACGGACCGGTGGATCGTCTTCCCGTGGAGCGACAGGCCGCCGGTGTCGACCACGCTCGCGGCCGGCGCCCAGCACGCCGGCTGAGCCGGTTCGAGTCCCGTCCTGTGAGATACTCGCGGGCGATGGAGCTCGACGGCCGGCTGACCGAGGACGACCTGTACAGGTTGCGAGAGGTGGGAACGGAGGTGTCGTTCGACGCCGGCCACGTCCTGATCGAGTCGCGGCAGGCCGCCCTCGGCCTCTTCCTGATCCTGGAGGGCGACGTCGTCGTCGAGGCGCCCGAGGGCACCCGCGAGCTCGGGGCAGGTGCGTTCGTCGGGGAGCGGGCGATGTTCTCGGTCGACGGCACCCGCACCGCTCGCGTCCGGGCCGCATCAGATCTTCGCGTGCTCGCCGTCGTTCGCAGCGGGTTCGAGCAGCTCTGCGCGGACGAACCGGATCTCGCTCGCCGGCTCGACTCCGCCGCAGGCGCCGATCCCGCGTAGCAGCGGAGCGGCTCAGGTCTGAGCGGAGGCGAACACCTCGCCGACGCTGCGCTCGGTCTCCGAGTCGAGCAGCGGAACGATGTGCTCGCGCATCCAGGGGGCGCCGATCTCGCGTGCGATGCGGTCGGCGTCCTCGAGGCTCGCGAACATCAGCACGAGGATCAGGTGCCGGTCGTCGACATTTGCGACGTGCGCTGCGAGCCCGCCGGCGTCGACGACGGCCTGAACCGCCGCACGGCTCACCTCCTTCGTCTCCTCCGTGACGGGGTCGCGCAGTCGGAGGTGGTTGACGACGACGTGCACGAGCCTGGTCTAGGCGGGGTCCGGCCCCTCGACGTTGACGACGAGCGGACCGTCGCCGACGATGTTGATCACGAGTTCCTGCGCTTCGTCGAGCGGGTTCAGGTCACGATGCACGAGCCGGGCCGGAATGTGAAAGAACTCGCCTTCCGCGATCTCGGCCTTCTCCCGTCCGCCCGGCCCGAACTCGAACTGCGCCCGCCCACGTACCACGTAGCCGAGGATGTCGCGTTCGCCGTGGTGGTGCCAGCCGGAGGCGGCGTTGCCTTCCGCCCGGGTGCGCATCAGCGACGCCCGGCCGGTGTCGAATGCCACCTCGCGCACGATCCCCGGCGTGGCGACGCCGGGCGAGAGAGCATCCGCCGCCATCCGCGAGACACGGGGGCCCGCAGGCTCGGGAGGCGGGGTCGCGTCCTGCATTCCGGCATTTCTACTGAAACCGGCGGCCGCGGGAGAGAGGAAATGCGCCGGCTCGGCCGGATTGCGAGGCGTGCGCGCCGGCGGCCGCCGCCGATGCTGCGTCAACGACTCTACTCCTCGGCCGCCCGATTTCATATAGTCGACGGGGTTTCCGAAACCGGACGGATCGAGAGGGAAGGAGCAGTATGAGAGGGAGGAAAATTGCACTCGCGGCTGTCGCGGTCGCGGCACTCGCGACGGCGCTCGCGGTGTCGGGGGTTGGTTCCGCGAAGCATGCGGCGAGCCCGTACAAGGTGGCGTTCATCTACGTCGGCCCGCACAACGACGGCGGGTGGTCGCAGGCGCACGAGGATGGCCGCCTGTACGTGGACAAGGTGCTCGGCAGCAAGGTCCAGACGACCTACAAGGAGAACATCGCAGTCGGCACGCAGTTCGCGCAGACCGTCCAGAGCCTCGTGGCCCAGGGCTACAAGATGATCTTCGCGACGTCGTACGGCTACGTCGACAAGGCGTTCGCGGCGAAGTACCCGAACGTGATCTTCGAGCAGGCGACAGGGACCGACCTGGCCCCGAATCTCGGCGAGTACTTCGGGTCGGCCGAGGACACGGTCTTCCTGTCGGGCATGGCGGCGGGCGCCGCCTCGAAGACGGGCAAGATCGGCTACGTCGTCGCCTACCCGATTCCCGAGGTGATCCGGCATGCCGATGCGTTCGCGCTCGGCGCGCAGGTCACCCATCCGGGCGCGACGGTCAGCCTCGTCTGGACGAACTCGTGGTACGACCCGGCCAAGGAGAAGAAGGCGGCGGAGAGCCTCGTCTCCGCGGGCGCGGACGTGCTCGGCCAGAACGTCGACTCGACGGCGACCGGCGAGGTCGCGAAGGAGCACAACATCCCGTGGGTCGGGTACGACTCCGACTCCTCGTCGTTCGCACCGAAGTCGTGGTTGACGGCCTCCGTCTACAACTGGGGCCCCTACTACGTGAACCAGATCAAGGCCGCGATCGCCGGCAAGTGGAAGTCGAGCTTCTACTACGGCTCGATCAAGGACGGCTTCACGAAGCTCGCGAAGTTCGGCCCCGGCGTCTCGGCGAAGACGAAGGCGGCGATCGCGGCGAAGATGAAGGCGATCGAGAACGGCAGCTTCTACGAGTTCGCGGGCCCGATCTACGGCCAGGGCGGAAAGCTCGAGGTGCCGAAGGGAAAGCGCCTGAGCATCACCCAGCTCTACTCGGTCGACTGGCTCGTGAAGAACGTCATCGGCAGCCCGAAGGGCTAGCCGTTTCGGAGCAGGTCTCCGGCGCATCCGTCACGGCCGCCCCACCCGGGGTGGCCGTGGCGATGCGCGGGATCACGAAGCGCTTCCCCGGCGTCGTCGCGAACGACGGCGTCGACTTCGAGGCGGCGGTGGGCGAGGTGCATGCGCTCCTCGGCGAGAACGGCGCCGGCAAGAGCACGCTTTCGAACATCCTCACGGGCCTCTACCGACCCGACGAGGGGGAGATCCTGCTCTACGGCGAGCCGGTGCGATTCGGCTCGCCGAGGGATGCGCTCGATGCCGGAATCGGGATGGTCCACCAGCACTTCAGGCTCGTCGCGCCGTTCACCGTCGCCGAGAACATCGCGCTCGGCGAGCATGGCCCGGGCGCGTCGTTCCGGATCGACCCGCGCAGGATCGAGTCGCGCGTCCGCGAGCTCGGCGAGCGCTACGACATCGCGGTCGACCCGCGCGCGAGGATCTGGCAGCTCTCGCTCGGCGAGCAGCAGCGGGTCGAAATCCTGAAGGCCCTCTACCGGAACGCGCGCGTCCTGATCCTCGACGAGCCGACGGCGGTCTTGACGCCCCAGGAGGCCGAGGCGCTGTTCCAGAACGTCCGGAAGATGGTCGACGACGGGCGCACCGTGATCTTCATCTCGCACAAGCTGAACGA
>DASZLW010000203.1:0-15904 GCA_035552175.1 Gaiellaceae bacterium
GACGATCGGACGGCCGGCGCGGGAGTGACCGAGCAGGATCGTCCGCCGCCCGAGCGCGTCCGGGCGCGCCGCCGCAACCGCTCCCATGAGCAGCGCGGCGGAGAAAGCGAGCCCGCAGACGACGAGCCGGCTCAGGCGCTCTGCGACTTCACGTACTCGAGACAGCCCCGGACGTCGCCGGCGGGCTCCGAGTACGCCTCGCCGAGCGTCGACTCGATCCGTTCCATGATCAATACGGGTCTCTGGGCGAACGGTCGTCGGAGAGCGAGGTGCGCGACCGCTTCACGAGCGTCTCGATCGCATCCGCGAGGTGGCCCTCGTCGATGTGGTGGTCGCCGCGTGAGACACGGAGCTCGTGCGCCTCGAGCAGCACCTCCGCGTGGGTGAATCCGGCGGGCGGCTCGAAGCGGTAGGCGGCGAGCTCGATCAGGAGCCCGAGTGGATCGTCGAAGTAGATCGAGTCCATGAAGCCGCGATCCTTGAGTCCGCTGTGTTCGATCCCGCGCTCCTCGAGCCGCTCGACGGCCTGGTCGAACGTCGCCTTCGACACGGCGAACGCGACGTGGTGCACGCACCCGATGTCGGTCGAGGTGCGCGCCGGATCCGGCCTGCGCTCCTCGTTCGTGAAGATCGTGATCAGGCGTCCGTCGCCGGGATCGAAGTAGAGGTGGCTCTCGCCGGGGTTGTCGAGGTTCGGCTGCTCGAAGACGAACGGCATCCCGAGCACGCCTTCCCAGAAGTCGATCGACGTCTGCCGGTCGGCGCCGACGATCGTGATGTGGTGCACGCCCTGTGTCTGGAGCTTTCTCATTGCCCTCGCATCTCCACGAGCTTCGATTTGTACTCGCTCCGCTCGAGGCTTCCGAACGGGACGAGCTCGACCTGAACCTGTACGACGAGCACGTTGCGGAGCTTCTCGCGGATCGCCTCGGCGAGCGCGTCGCCGCCCTCCTCTCCGCGCGCGAGCTCGACGGCGGCCGGGAGCGGCGGCTCCTGCTTGACGCCCGCCGACTGCGGCCGCACGAGGATATTGCCGCTGACACGCGGCATGAAGGTGCTCACGACCTCGCGGACGGCCGAAGGGAAAACGTTGACACCACGGACGATCAGCATGTCGTCGGTGCGGCCGATGCAGCGGACGCGGGGACTCGTGCGCCCGCACGCGCATTCGCTCGTTCGCAGCTCGACATGGTCGCGGGTGCGGAAGCGCAGGAGAGGCGCGGCCTGGTGACGGAGATGAGTGAGCACGAGCTCGCCCCTCGCTCCGTCGGAGAGCTCGACAGGCTCGGCGGTCTCCGGATCGATGAGCTCCGCATGCACGAAGCCGCGAGCGCCGAGATGCATGCCGTCCTGCTCCTCGCACTCACCCCAGAGCGACGGGCCGACGTCGCCGATCCCCATCGCCTCGGTCACCTTCGCACCCCATCCTTCCTCGAGCTTCGCCCGGAATGTCGGCTCGCCGCCGCCGGGCTCACCCGCGACGAGCACGCGCCTCACACTCGAGCCGCGGAGGTCGAAGCCGTGATCTGCCGCCCACTCGACGGCATACGCGGCATAGGACGGCGTCAGGACGGCCGCCTCGGGAGCGAGGTTCCGGATCGCCAGCATGAGGCGCTCGGTGTTCCCGGTGCCCACGGGGATGTGGCAGAGCCCGGCGCGATCGAACGCGGCGAGCGCCGCTCCCGCGACGAACGGGCCGGCGTTGTAGGTCGAGACGATGCGGTCGCCGGGCTCGACACCGGAGGCGGCATAGCTGCGCGCCGAACCCGTCACCCAGTTCTCGAGATCCTCCGCCGTGAGCGGGATGTAGCTCGGCGTGCCGGTGGTCCCGCTCGTCGAGTAGATCCGGACGAGGTCGTCGGGATCGGCGCAGAGGTGCTCTCCGAAGGGCCTCCGGGGCGTGCAGCTCTCTTTCAGCTCGGCCTTCTCCGTGAGGGGCAGAGCGCCGATCCCGGCGAGGCCGCCTGCCTGCCTGACCGAGTCGATCCCCGCGGAGTGCAGCTTCGCCTGGTAGAAGGGCGAGCGCTCGAGCAGGTAGGTGAGCTGGGCCTCGTAGCACTGGTCGTCGAGGATCCGCTGCTTGACCCACGGGAGGGTCTCGACCGCCGGGGAGAGTATCACTGCTCCCCGGCCCGGTACTCGACTGCGGCTTCGGCGTGGGCGGCCAGCGCGAGCCCGATCGGTTCGCGCTGCTCCTCGGCAAGGTGAGCGAGCAGGCCCGCGGTGCGGGCGAGGATCGGGATCGACTTCACGGTCGAGGATGGAAAGCCGAGGTCGAGCATCACGGCGGCGATCGGCATCGAGACGTTCATGGTCAGCGGCTTTCCCCACGCTCTAGCCGCGGCGTCCCGGAGGGCGCGCGCGAGCCGGACGTGCCGGCCGCTGACGCCGTGCGCGTCGGCGAGCTCCAGGATGCGCTCGGCCCGGGGATCGAGCGGGCGGTGAACCGGATGGCCGAACCCGGGTAGCTTCGCTCCCGCGGCGTGTGCGGCTCGCGCGATCTCCAGCGCTGCCGATTCCGGCGTCCCGCCGGCCCTCACTCCGTTCTCGAGCAGGGTGGCGCACTCCGCCGCCGTCCCGAGGAGCACCGGCCCGCAACCGAGGATCCCCGCCGCGACAGCGCCCTGAAGCGAGCTCGGATCGGCGCCGAGCGTCATCCGGGCGGCGAGGTTCGTCGGCATCATCCCGTGCTCGGCGATAGCGACGAGCAGGACGTCGAGGAAGAACCGCTGCTCGACCGTCGGCTCCGTGCCCGTGAGCAGAAGGTGGAAGTACTCGGTGAACGTGAGCCGGCCCATGAGGTCGCCGGTCAGATCGCGCCCGCGCACCTCGACCCGGTCGGGGTAGGCATGGCTCATGTGGCTCATGGGCGGGCCGCCCTCGCGCATCCCGGCGACGGTATGCACCCCGCGGGCGAACGTCAAGCGCGCGGGCCTCGATGGGGGCGGGCGCTCGAGCGGCGCTCTCAGCCGCGAGGCAGCACGTAGAACGCGATCGCTGCGTACTGGAGGCCGGCCGCGACGAGCGTGAGCACGTGGAAGATCTCGTGGTAGCCGAAGACCCGCGGGAACGGATCGGGCCGCTTGAGCGCGTAGGCGACGCCGCCGAGCGTGTACGCGAGCCCTCCCGCGAAGATGAGCGCGAGCGCGGCCACCGGCAGCTTCAGGAGCTGGGAGACGGCGACGATCGCCACCCAGCCGAGCGCGATGCCGATCCCGGCCGAAACGCGTTTCGGCACGTTCGGCAGGAAGACCTTGAGCCCGATCGCGACGGCGACGCCCGTCCAGACGATCGTGAGGATGGGGATCGCCCAGTCGCGCGAGAAGACGAGCAGGCCGAACGGTGTGTAGGTGCCGGCGATCAGCAAATAGACGCCCGCGTGGTCGGCTCGCGCGAGCCGGGCGCGGACCCGCGGTGTCCAGGTCGGCCGGTGGTAGAGCGCGCTGACGCCGAAGCAGCCGATGAGACAGCAGGAGAACACGATCGCCGACAGCCGCGCCTTCCCCGGCTCCGTCGTCCACGTGAGTGGAACGGCGAGCGCGAGAGCCACGTAGAAGCCGACTTCGTGGAAGACACCGCGGAGGCGGGGCTTCACGCGAGCGGTTCCGATCATCACGTCCTGAATTCTATCGCCTTCCGGGGTCGGCGAGCAGTGCCGCTCGGCTCCTTCGCTTCCGGCTGGCGGCCCGGACGGGTCGCGCGCCAGAAGCGTCGCAGCGAGGCGGTGGTCCTCAGCGCGTGCGGCGCAGGGTAAGCGTTGTCACGGCTCCAGTCTGCTTCGACTGGACGGTCTCGAACGGAAGCTGTTCGCTCTCGCGGAAGAGCCGCTTGCCCGTACCGAGCACGACGGGGAAGATCATGAGGTGCAGCTCGTCGACGAGGTCGGCGGCGAGGAGCGACTGCACGAGAGTCGCGCTGCCGGCAACCAGGATGTCGCCGTCGAACTGCTCCTTCAGCTTCTCGACTTCCTCGGCGAGGTCGCCGGAGAGCACGGACGAGTTGTTCCACTGCGGGTTCTCGAGCGTCGTCGAGACGACGTACTTCGGCATCGCGTTCATCTTCACCCCGAAGTCGCCTGCCTCCATCGTCGGCCACGCCTTCGCGAAGCCCTCGTACGTGACCCTGCCGAGAAGCTGCGCATCGCTCGCCATCAGCTCGTCGAGCTTGTACGTGTCGCCCTCGGCGCCGCGGTCGAACCGGAACGCCCAACCGCCGCGGTCGAACACCGCTGCCTCGGCCCCACCCGGATCCTCGATCACGCCGTCGAGGGTGATGAACTCGGTTACGACGAGCTTTCCCATCCTGGTCTCCTTCCTTCGTTTGATGTTCAGACCGGAGCCGTCGCGAGAAGTCATCGCCGCTCGCAGCGCTTGCACCGCTCGCACGAGCCGAGCCGGGCGCCGGCCCGAAGAGCGCTCTCGCGGACGCGCGACTCTTCGCGGACGGCCGACCCGCCGCGGCCGTGCGCTACGTCTTCTGGACTGCGCCGACGCTGAGGTAGGCGGGGCCCTTGCGCGAGCAGGCCTGGAGCGGGAACGGGATGCTCGCCGCCCTTGTCTGGTTCGGCGGGTACACCTTCAGCCCGGCGGCCTCGACCGGATGGCACGTGGCTGCCGGGAAGTTGCCTGCTTCGACGACACGGAGCACCGCCTTCGCCGTCGCGCCTTTTGCGATCGTCACCGCCGTCGGCCCGCGGGAGTGGTCGAACGACGCCGCCGTGCCGAGGTTCGCCCCGGCAAGGCTGACGCCGTAGATGTACGGGTAGCCGTTCAGCGAGCAGGCGTGGCCGGAGAGGTTCGTGAACTCGAGCGTGTAGTAGATGCTCCCGGCCGTCCCGTCGCCCTGGGTGTTCAGCCAGACGACGAGCCCCGGGGTCTCGCAGAGCGGAGCGGCCGCCGTTTGCGCCCCGAGGGCGGGAGCGACCGCGATCGCGGCTGCGACGAGCGCGAGCGCGGCGAGGCAACGGGCGTGGAAGCTCACCGCGGCGACGCTAACAGAGCGAGTCCGACGGAGCGGCCGGGGAGCAAGGATCGCCCGCGTTCCAGGCTCGTCAGAGGCGTCCCGAGCGCGTGAGGCGCCCGAACGGGCCTCGTCGCGGTCCGTCCGACGGCGGGTACGAGGGCCGAAAAATCCGGTGTCTGACACCAGTTTTAAGCGCCGGAACCCTGATCAGCGCTGGGGTTCCGGGCCTTACGGGAGGACGCGAGGTCGTCGTCTGGCACTTCTTCCACAACCGTCCTTCCGTGGCGAGTCACGGTTCGAACCTGAGACGCCCTCTGCCGCAACGGGCGAACCGAGCCCGCGATCGGCCTCACGCGATCCTTCCGGCCGGAGATCGTTTTACGTGGAGCGCGCTCGCGGCCGTTAACCTCGGGGACGACCCGGACCTGTTGTCTCGACCGAGCGCGAACGGAGGCCCAACGTGCCCCGCACCGCCAGATTCGCCGTCGTCGCCCTCATTGCACTTGCGGTGTCGTCGCCGGCAGGAGCGAAGCTCAAGCCAGGCTTCACGAACGACGTTTGCGCCCTGCTCTCAGCGAAGCAGGTCAGCGCGATTTCCGGCCTCTCCGCCAAGTGCACCAACGCGGCGCCGTCGCAGGGCCCGGGATCGACGATCTACGTCGGCAACTGGGCCGGCCTGACCCCGACGTCTCCGACCCTCCAGGTGACGATCGCCTCGTACGCCGACGCGAGCCTGCTGAAGCTCGCCAAGCACAACCTGAAACAAGGATTGTCGGGGCCGCCCGAGCACGTGACCGGCCTCGGCGGCCCGGCCTACGAGGCGAAGGGTGCCTTCGCCGTCGGGATCCACATCACGGTCGGCAAGTACCTCGCCTACATCAGCCTGAACACGATCAAGCAGCCGCCGTCGTCGCCGAAGCTGATCGAACCGGTGGCGAAGGCCGTGGCGGCGAAGCTCTAGCCCTCCGTGTTCGCGCGTGAGTCGCCGCGCGCAGCCGGCGGCTCGCTCTCCCACGCCGGTGCAGGACGGCGTCGCTAACGTCTCGCACTCCCACCCGCTGCAAGGAGGCTTCACTTGGCCCGCAAGACCGTATTCGTGAGCGACTTCTCAGGCAAGGCGATCGAGGACGAAAAGCAGAGTGCCACCATCACGATCCGCTACGGCGACGGCCGCCGCGGCGTCATCGTCGCCGACGCCCACGTCGACGACGCGATCGTCAAGGAGATCGCGAAGTCAGGGCGCCAGCAGGCTCGTCGGGGGCGGCGGCCGAAGAGCGAGCAGTAGTCTCGGGCCGGCTCGGTCCCGCGGGCTCCGATCCCGAGCGATCGGCACCCGCGCCGTCACCGAAGTCGGGCGGGGAGCGGAACGTCGGCCGTCAGGATCTCGCAGCCGTCCTCGCTGACGAGAAGGTTGTGCTCGATCCTGGTGCCGCCGACCTCCTCCTCGAACCGAGGTCGATGCGACGCCGGATAGTCTCGACGGGTGACCGCGGTAGGTGGCTCGATCCGGCGCCCGGCGGCACCCGCTCACGAGGTCCGGCGGGCGCGACGCGAGAGCGCGATCGTCTTCGCGGTTCACGGTTGCGTCACCGGAAGCTTTGCCGCACGGGTTCCGTGGATCGCCTCGCACGTGGGCGTCGATCTCGGGCAGCTCGGTCTCGCCCTGGTGATGCCTGGAGTCGGCGCCATGCTCGCGATGCCCTTCTCGGGCCGTCTCGCCCATCACCACGCCTATCGCCCGCTCGTCACCGCGACAGTCGTCGCGTTCAGCGCCAGCCTCATGCTGACTGCGTTGCCGACCTCGCTCGTGCTGCTCTGTGTCGCGCTGTTCGTCTTCGGCGCGGCCGCGGGCCTTGCCGACATGGCGATGAATGCGCAGGGCGTGCTGGTCGAGAAAGCGTTCGGCCGCTCCGTCATGTCGAGCTTCCACGGCTTCTGGAGCGTGGGTGTTCTCGCCGGCTCGGCCGTTTCGGCGCTCGCTTCCCACGCGGGCATCGACACGCGCCTCCAGTTCGCGCTCGAGGCGCTCGCCCTCGCTACGGTCGGAACAGCGTCCGCCCGAGGCCTGCTCGAGGATGCGACGACCCGCGGCACGGTCGCGCCGCCTGCCTTCGCGCTCCCGACACGGCCGGTCCTCCTCATCGGCCTGGTCGGTCTCTGCGCCGTCTTCGCCGAGCAGGCCGGAACCGACTGGTCGGCGCTCTTCATCCGCAACGAGCTCGAGGGCTCGGCCAGCATCGCCGCGCTTGCGGTCTCGGCGTTCGCCGTGATGATGGCGGCAGCGAGGCTCATGGGCGATCGTGTGATCCGGAGGCTGGGGCCCGTGCTCACGGTCCGGCTCTCGGGAGCCTGCGCAGCCGTCGGAGCCGTGACGGTCGTTCTCGCCCCGGACGTGCCGGTCGGGCTCGGTGGCTTCGCGCTGCTCGGGATCGGAGTCGCGCTCGTCGTTCCGGTCGTGTTCGCGGCGGCAGGCCGTGTCGGCCCTCACCCGGCGCGCAGCATCGCCGGCGTCGCCGGCGTCGCCTACGGCAGCGGCCTCCTTGCACCGGGCGCTATCGGCGGGATTGCCGCGGCGTCATCTTTGCGAACCTCGTTCTGCGTCGTCGGCGTCCTCGTGGCGACCATGGCCCTGGCGGCGAGCGTCCTCCGGAGCGGCGGCGCCGATCCGGCGGATCCTCGCCTCCCGCCGGGAGCGGACGGTATCGTCGCGGCAGCCGTGCCTCCAAGAGGAGCGTGAATGAGCCCAGCATCTGCGACCGAAGCCGCCCGTGAAGCAGGCCGGTCGCTCGCGCATCGTGTCCTTCTCCCTGCGATCGCGGGACTCGACTTCTCGGAGGTCGATCCGCTGATTCGCCGAGGGTGCCGGAGCGTCCTCCTCGGAGAGACGCGGGGGGAATACGTCGCCCGCAGGATGAGCGACGCACGAGTCGAGGCAGAAACGCGCGAGCTCGTCGCCGCCGCCACTTCGCGACTCGCAGCCGCGGCGGATGGGCCGCTCCTCGTGGCGGTGGATCACGAGCTCGGCGGGATCCGGCGTTTCGACCACCTCCTCCACGAGGGCACCCTCGCGACCGCCGATGAGGTTCGAGGATCCCTCGCCGACGACGGGGCGGCACTCGGAGAGATCGGCGTCAACATGGTGCTCGGCCCGATTCTCGACGTCGTGCGCGGTACGAATCCCTGGCTTTCGGGTCGCAACCTCGGCGGGGACGCGGCGAGAGTCTCCGCGCTCGGCGCCGCGGCGATCGAGGGCTTGCAGGCCGCCGGCGTCGTCGCGATCGCCAAGCACTACCCGGGGCACGCCTCCGTCGCCCTCGACCCCGCGGAACGGAGGGAGGCACGGCTGACCACCGCCGCCGCCGAGCTCGAGTCGATCGACGAGATGCCGTTCCGAGCGGCCGTCGCAAGCGGAGTGCGCGGGCTCATGCTCGGGCCCGTGCCCGTAGACGCACTCGACGGATCCGCCTCGGCGTCGCTCTCACCGGTGATCGCCACGCGGGCCCGCGACCGGCTCGGGTTCGAGGGCGTCCTCCTCACGGACGACATCGATGCGCCGGCCACCAGGGGGAGCCTCGACGTTCCAGCAGCGGCCGTCCAGGCGCTCATCGCCGGCGCGGACATGCTGCTCGTCGCTGCCTCGAACGCCCGCGATTGCGCAGACGCCATCTACCGAGCCACAGTCGACGGGGTGCTTCGATTCGAGCGGCTCGCCGATGCCGCGCGGCGAGTCGAGGGTCTCGCGGCCGCCGCGATCCATATCTCCCCCTGAGCTTCGCCTTCCCGCTCAGGCTTTGGCGGGTGCTCGCAGCTCGCGTTCGGCATGCTCGCCCCGACGGAGCTCACGGCTGCGTTCCGCTTCGGCGTCGATCTCGGCGCCGAACAGCAGCGCGCACGCACTGAGCCAGAGCCACGTCAGCATGATCACGACCGCCGAGAGGGCGCCCCAGCTCTTGTTGTAGGAGCCGAACTTGCTGACGTAGAAGGCGAACAGACCAGACCCGGCGAGCCAGATGACGATCGCGATCACCGAACCGAAGCTCAGGAACCGCCAGCGCGGGTGCTCCACGTCGGGCCCGAGGACGAGCAGCCCCGCGAAGCAGACGAGCAGGCCTCCGACGAGGAGCGGCCACTCCGCCACCCACCAGACGATCTTGACGAGGGAGGGGTGGCCGACGGCGGAGCCGATCCAGTGCGTGAGCTTCGGTCCGAGCACGAGCACGCCGAACATGAGCGCGAAGCCGAGCAAGGCGAAGAAGACCATCGAAAACGCCGTCAGGCGCCGGCGGACGAAGCCGCGCGTCTCGCCGCGGTCGTACACGGTGTTGAGCGCCCACATCAGGTTCTGCATCGCGCCGCCGAGCGACCAGAGCGCCAGCACCCCGCCGACGCCGAGGATGGTCACGCCCGTCGCCTGCCGCTGAGTCATCCGGGTGAGGCTGCTGCGAAGCAGTTGCTGCGCCTGAGCCGGGACGATCGAGCCGACCTTGCCCACCAGCGTCGCGACGTCGTGTGGGCTCGCCAGCAGCCCGAACAGGCCGACCGCGATCAACAGGGCGGACGGGATTGCCAGGAACGCGTAGTAGGCGAGCGCCGCCGCAAGATTGGTGATGTGATCCTTGCTCGATTCCTTGAGCGACCGCTTCAGGATCGCCGTGTAGTCCCGTTTCGAGAGGTCGGAGATCCCTGGATCCTGAAGGCGGTCCTCGTGAGGCTCGGGCTGCGGCTCCGTCGCCGCGTCGCCCTCGAGCGGCGCTCCGTCGTGCTGCGGCCGTTCCTCGGTCTCGTGGACGGTGCCGCCGCGACCCTGACTCCTCTTCTCGCTCATCGAGTGCTCCTCGGGTGGTGAGGCGGCTCATAGCCGCTTTCGCCAGCGGGCAAACAAGGCCGCTCGGAACGAGTCCTCGGGCCGCGAGCCGCGGTCGCCGTGATGCCGTGACCGTGCTCGCAGGCCGAGCCGCGGTATTCAGGTAGCGTCCCGGGAAACTTGTGTGCTCACGCATCGGCGCGAGCACACCGAACCAGGCGGGCGCCGAGGGGGTACACGAGATGAGCAGCACCAGCGAGAGGAAGCGTCCGGTCGCGGCCGTGATCGGCGGTGGCTATGCGGGCTACGCGGCCGCCACCGGGCTCGACGAGTTCGTCGACGTGATCCTCGTCGAGCCACGCGATGCCTTCGTCCACAACGTTGCAGCGCTGCGCGCGCTGGTCGACCCGGAATGGCTGCCGCGGATCTTCCTGCCGTATGAACGCCTGCTCGCGAACGGCAGCGTCGTCCGCGACCGGGCGACCGCCGTCGATTCCGCCCGCGTCACGCTCGCCTCGGGCGCCGAGTTGACGCCCGACTTCATCGTGCTCGCGACCGGGTCGACGTACCCCTACCCGGCGAAGTCCGGCACGGACGAGACGGCGACGGCGGTCGAGCGCTACAGGGAGACCCACGAGGAGCTCGAGCGGGCGCCAAGGGTGCTGATCGTGGGCGCCGGCCCGACCGGCCTCGAGCTCGCAGGCGAGATCAGCGATCGCTGGCCGGAGAAGCAGATCACGATCCTCGAGCCGGAGCCCGAGATCCTCGCAGGCGAGTACAAGCAGGAGCTCCGTGACGAGGTTCGCCGCCAGCTCGAAGCGAGAGGGGTCGAGTTCGTGCTCGGCGACCCGCTCACGGCCGAGCCGGAGACCGAGCCGGCCTCATTCGGCCCGTTCGCGGTCTCGACCAGGGCCGGTCGCACGATCGACGCCGACATCTGGTTCCGGTGCTACGGGCTGGCGCCGGTGAGCGACTACCTCCGCGGCGACCTCGCAGGCGCGCGCCTCCCCGACGGCTGGATCGAGGTCACACCCAAGCTCCAGGTCGCCGGGCAGACGCATGTGTTCGCGATCGGCGATGCGTCCTCCGCAGACCTCAAGACCGCTGGTCGCGCCGGCCGCGAGGCCGAGGTCGTCGTCACGAACATCCGCGCGCTCCTCGAGGGAGGCGCGCTCGAGGACTACGCGCCGATGCCGCCCGCGATCGTGATCCCGCTCGGCCCGAGCGGCGGAGCCTCCGAGCTCCCCGGCCAGGACGAGATCGCCGGGCCCGAGAAGACGGCGGCGATCAAGGGCGAGCACATGTTCATCGACATGTACCGCGAGCGGTTCGGTCTCGCCGCGCCGGCACCGGCGGTGGGCGACTGATCGTCGGCGCGGCCTCCGGGAGCGGCGCTCGGCGAGACTGCGCGTGACGTGCCGACTCCGGGGCTAGGGATCGCGCAGGAACGACGGGACGTCGAGGTCGCCCGGCTGCTCGATCCCGGGGACGCGCGGGCCGGTCGGGGCCGGGCCCGGGACGAGTGAGGCCTCGCCCGGACGGCGGCGACGGCGCTGGCTGCCGAAGCCCGTGGCGATCACGGTGACGCGGACCTCGTCGCTCTTCGCGTCGTCGATCACGGCGCCGAAGATCACGTTCGCGTTCTGGTCGGCGGCGCTCGTCACGACCTCGGCCGCCTCGTTCACCTCGAAGAGGCCCAGATCGGGTGGGCCGGTGATGTTGAGCAGGATGCCCGTCGCACCCTCGATCGACGATTCGAGGAGCGGGGAGCTGACCGCCGTGCGCGCGGCCTCCGCGGCGCGGTTCTCGCCCTGGCCGACACCGATGCCCATCAGCGCCGAACCGGCGTCGCGCATGATCGTGCGCACGTCGGCGAAGTCGAGGTTGACGATCCCCGGGACGGTGATCAGGTCGGTGATGCCCTGGACGCCCTGGCGGAGGATGTCGTCCGCCATCTTGAACGCGTCCGAGAGCGGCGTGCGCTTCTCGACCACCTGGAGCAGGCGGTCGTTCTCGATCACGATGAGCGTGTCGACCTTGTCGGCGAGCTCGCTGATCCCCTGCTCGGCCTGTTGCCCGCGCCGGCGCCCTTCGAAGCTGAAGGGACGTGTCACGACCCCGACCGTGAGTGCGTCGAGCTCGCGGGCGAGCTCGGCCACGACGGGGGCGCCGCCCGTGCCCGTGCCGCCGCCCTCGCCGGCGGTCACGAAGATCATGTCGGCGCCCTTGAGCGCCTCCTTCAGCTCGTCCCGGCTTTCCATGGCCGCGGCATGGCCGACGCTCGGATCGGCGCCTGCGCCGAGCCCGCGGGTCGCCTTCGCGCCGATGTGGATCTTCACGTCGCCGTCGCACATCAGGAGGGCCTGCGCGTCCGTGTTGACGGCGACGAACTCGACCCCGGTGAGCCCTGCGTCGACCATCCGGTTAACGGCGTTCGTACCGCCGCCTCCGACGCCGACGACCTTGATCACTGCCAAGTAGTTTCCCGACCGGTCTCTCATTCTCACTCGCTCTCGAGGATTGTGAAGCTCAAGTCTCGATGCAGGCTGGGGCCCGCGGAGATCTCCTCCACGGCAGAGTAGGCGGAAGCGTAGCCGATGTCAACGCCGGGGACGGAAAGCTCGACCATGCTAACCGTCAAGCTGTACTTCCTGGTTGAGAGTTCTGCTGGCTGCCGGAGCCGCTACTCGAGCTGCTTCCAGAGGTCGAACTGGTGCCGAGGACCGGCCGTTCGGGGACGCTGACGTCGACGTAGGCGGCCGTCGGGGAGACCCCGTCGGACTTCGCGATCGTGATGATCCGCCGTGCGACGGCGAGCTTCAACCTGAGATCTCCGATGTCGCCGAGCCGGATCTGGGTTCCCGAGCCGAGCACGAGCGTGAGCTCGTCCGCCTTCGAGAGAACCGTCCGGATCCCGCCGTGGAAGACACCGGGCGCGATCGGCGCGATGGCGGCAGCCGCCAGCGCTCCGTCGTCGAGGGGCAGGCGTTCGCCGACCGTCACGGGGACGCTCGCGGGCAGCCAGAGGCGCGGGAGCGAGCTCTTCTTCGCGCTCTTCCCGGCGCGCTTCCCGGCGGGCTTCACCGCGCGCATGACGCGACCGAGTGAGGAGACGACCCAGCCGGAGCTGCCCTGGCGAACGAGGAGCACGGCGCGCTCGGCGCGGATCGTCACGTGCAGCGTGTGCGGGAAGGCGCGGTCGAAGCGGACGGAGGCGACCTCGGAGAGCGGATCGACGCGCCGGGCGACATCGGCCCCCGAGATCGCGATCAGGCTCTGCCCGAGCTCGGGAGCTAGCGCCCGGCGGACCTCGGCCTGGACGCGCGGAGACCCGCCGGAGACATGGATCGTCTGGACGGCGAAGATGGACGTCTCGCGCCCGACCGCGTACAACGCGCCTGCTGCGACCGCGAGCCCCGACAGCACGGCGAGCGAGCGCAGAGCGAGAACGGTCGTCCGACTCGCAGCGAGCTCCTTCCGGCCACGCGCCGTCTTTCGCGGGCGAGCGGCTCCGGCCGGCCTCGCCGGACGGCCCGGATCGGGTTTGGCGGGATTCGCTCGGCTCACGCGAGGGAACTTCGCCGCCGGGCGACGGTTCCCTACAGCGCAGGAAGCTCGATCGGCCCGAGCAGCCTCACCTCGTGCTCGAGCTCGACGCCGAAACGATCCAGGACGCGCCTGCGCGCCTCCGTCATCAAGGAGATCGCGTCGGCGCTCGTCGCTCCACCGCCGTTCTCGATGAAGTTCGCGTGCCGCCCGGAGATGACGGCGCCGCCGATCCGATGACCCTTCAGCCCGCACTCCTCGATCATCCGCCCCGCACCGCCCCCGTCCGGATTCTTGAACACGCTCCCGAACGTCCGCTTCGTCGTCGGCTGCGTCGCCTTGCGTCGCGCGAGAAGCTCGGTCACCTGGGCCTTGATCTCCTCCCGCGGGCGCGGGATAAGCCGGAAGCGCACGCGGGCGACCACCTCGCCGGGCTCGAGGTTCGAGCGACGGTAGGTCAGTCCGAGCTCTTCCGCCGTCACCGTGCGCGATCCGTCGACGCCGACGACGAGCGCATCGATCATCGCCGCGCGCCAGTCGCTGCCGTAGGCGCCGGCGTTCATCCGGACCCCGCCCCCGGCCGTTCCCGGGATCGCAGCGGCGAACTCGAACCCACCGAGCCCGGCCGCTCGCGCGCGGTGCAGGCACACCGCATTCGCGGCGCCGCCGCCGGCGACGAGCGTCTCGCCTTCGACATGCACCGCCGCAAGCTCCCCCACGAGCTTGACGACGAGCCCGTCGAAGCCCTCGTCCGCGACGAGCAGGTTCGATCCCAGCCCGACCGTCTCGACTGGGAGCTCTTCGGCGGCGGCCCGGCCCAGCAACTCCTCGAGCTCCCCCATCGACGCCGGCCGCGCAAGGAATCGGGCCGGCCCCCCCGTTCCGATCGTCGTGAACCGGGAGAGGGGTGCGCGCTCCTCCACGAAGGCTTGCCGGGAGATCATCGTGCCGTACCCGCAAGCAGATCGCGCAACATCGCAGGCGCCCGGTCGATATCGCCGGCGCCGAGCACGAGCAGCACGTCGCCGGGAAGCCCGCGCCGCGACAGGTAGCCGACGGCAACCTCGACCGCGGGCATCCACGCGACGAGCCGGCCGCGGTCGGAGAGCGCGTCGACGACGAGCTTGCCGCTCGCGTCGGGGTCGGCGTCCTCGCGGGCGAGGTAGATGTCCGTCACGATCACGTCGTCGGCCGCCGCGAGCGCGGCCCCGAGTGCTCCGGCGAGATGCCTGGTGCGCGAGACGAGATGCGGCTGGAAGAGCGCGCGGACGCGGCGACCGGGGTACGCCTCGCGGGCGGCGGCGATCGTGGCGGCGATCTCGGCCGGAGCGTGTGCGTAGTCGTCGACGATCGTGACGCCGCCGGCCTCTGTCACCTCGAAACGCCGGCCGGTTCCCGTGAAGCGGCCGAGCGCGGCGGCTGCCGCCGTCCGGTCGACGCCGGCGAGCTCGAGCGCCACAAGCGCGAGGCCGGCGTTCCGGCGATTGTGCTCACCCGGCAGCAGGAGCTCGCCGTCGAAGGCAGGCGCCTCGCGGACGGCGTGCTCCGCGGCGGCGCTCCATCGGTCGAACTCGGCCTCGAGCTCCGCAAGCGAGCCGTACTCGGTGTGGTGGTCGAGCTCCACGTTCGTGATCACCGCGATCTCGGCGGGCAGCCCGAAGGCGGTTCGATCGGATTCGTCGCCCTCGACGACGAGCCAGCCCTCCCCGGCGCCGGCATTCCCGCCGAGCTGCGGCACGGTCGCGCCGATCAGCCAGGCCGGGTCGCCGCCCGTCTCGCGAAGCGCGAAGGCGATCATCGCCGAGGTCGTGCTCTTGCCGTGCGCGCCGCTGACGACGATCGCGCGTCGCAGCCCGACGAGCTCGGCGAGGAAGTCCGCGCGCGACCGTCCGGGCACGCCCGGATACGCCGACGAGACGACGACCTCCCAGCCGTCCGGGATCGAGGGCTCGGGCGAGATCTCGACCGGGAGGCCCGCGATCGCCGCGAGGTAAGGCGTCCGAAGGCGATCCCACCCGCCGACCTCCGCCCCCCACGCGGCGGCGAGCTGTGCATACGCCGAGAGCCCGGCGCCTCCGATGCCGACGAACCAGAGCCTGCGCCCGTCAAGCGGCGGCAAGCGCGATCAGCCCTTCGGCGATCTCGTCCGCCGCATCCGGCTTCGCTGCGCGGAGCATCGCCTCGCCCATCCGCGCGAGCCGCGGCGGGTCGTCGAGCAGCGACCGCACGCGGTCCGGCACGTCGTCGAGATCGAGGTCGCGGATCATCATCGCCCCTCCGGCACGAACGAAGTAGGCGGCGTTCTTCGCCTGGTGGTCGGCCGTCGCGAAGGGGTACGGGACGAGGATCGCGGGCTTCCCCGCCGCGGCGATCTCCCATACCGAGCTCCCCGCGCGAGCGAGCACGAGGTCGGCCGCCGAGTAGGCCGCGCCGATCCGATCCGTCGAAGGGATCAGGCGGTAGTCGTCGCGGCGCAACCGGCCCTTGAGCGCCCAGTAGTCGCGCTCGCCCGAGATGTGGAGGATCGCCGGCCCGACCTCGCCGAACGACTCGATCACCATCTCGTTGAGCGACCGTGCCCCCGCAAGCGCG
>DASZLW010000204.1:0-2720 GCA_035552175.1 Gaiellaceae bacterium
AGCGGCTCGGCGCGGAGGTCGACGCGCTCTGGGTTCGGAAGCCGGGCGGCCGGATGAGTGACGAGCAGCGCGTCTCGCTCGCTGCGCTGCGCCGGTTGGCGAGCATCCTGGGAGCGCACTTCATCGAGGTCGAGGGCGACAACCTGCCCGAATCGGTGAAGCGCTTCGTCGCCGAGCGAGGATCGACGTACGTGTTCGTCGGCACGCCCGACGAGTCGCGCCGCACCGAGATCCTGCGCGGGTCGCTCGTCTCGAAACTCGTCCGCGAGCTTCCGGGCGTCGACATCCGCGTCGTCGCCGACCGCGCGCTACGCGAGGAGGAGGAGCGGTGACCGCCGGGCTCATCGTGGCCGTCGCCGCCCTCGCGGCGGCGCTCGCTGCCGTCGCGGCTCGCTTCCGGCGACCGGCGTTCGAGCGGCAGCGGATCGCCCGGGTGCTCATCCCGTTCACCGGCGGCGCGCTCGACCAGACCGTCCTCTCGGCGGCGATCCGGATCGCCCGTGCCGAGACCGCGACACTCGTGCCCGCGTACCTGATCGTCGTCCCGCTCGAGCGTCCCGAGGACGCGCCGATGCAGGCCGCGGTCGGAATCGCGATGCCGTTGCTCGAGGCCGTCGAGCATGCCGCGCTCCGGGCGGGCGTCCCTGTCGACGCGCGGATCGAGAGCGGCCGGACGCCGATCCACGCACTCAAGCGCCTGTGGCAGGCGGAGCCGTTCGACCGGATCGTCGTTCCCGCGCCGGCCAGCAGGTCGCAGGGGTTCACGCCGAAGGATCTCGCCTGGATGCTGACGAACGCGCCGACCGAGACCCTGATCCTCCGGCCCGGGCCCGCACGCCGCGGCGTCGAGACCGCCGCGTAGCCCGCTCTCCCTTCCGCAGACCGGCCGACGGCGGCGCGATCGCGGACGGAGAGATCGCGACGGATTTCCCCGGGGGAAGTCGCTACCTTTCCAGAAGCCGGGATCACGGCCCGGAGCGACAGATTTCATGCGTTTCACAGACCCCGGTGCTTTCGTGTCGTCTGACGGAGGAACACGAACGTTCCACGAGCGGGAGGCGAACCAATGGTTGAGGCGAGTGGTCAGGCGGGCGGCAAGGCGGAAGGCGCGGGCACGTCGCAGCCGCAGTTGTCGGAGAAGGAGCATCTGACGAAGCTCGAGGAGGCCCTCTTCGAGATCAGGCGCGTGATCGCAGGCCAGGAGGAGATGCTCGAACGGCTCCTGCTCTGCCTGCTCGCCGGCGGCCATCTCCTGATCGAAGGGGTTCCCGGCCTCGCGAAGACGCTCGCGATCAAGTCGACGGCCTCCGTCCTCGGCGGGACCTTCTCCCGGATCCAGTTCACGCCCGACCTCGTCCCGAGCGACCTCGTCGGCACGCGGATCTTCCGTCCGGACAAGCACGAGTTCGACACCGAGCTCGGCCCGGTCTTCTGCAACTTCCTGCTCGCCGACGAGATCAACCGCGCACCCGCCAAGGTGCAGTCGGCGCTTCTCGAGGTGATGCAGGAGCGGCAGGTCACGATCGGACACAACACCCATCTTGTTCCCGATCCGTTCCTCGTCCTCGCGACGCAGAACCCGATCGAGTCCGAAGGCACCTATCCGCTGCCCGAGGCGCAGGTCGACCGCTTCATGCTCAAGGTGCTCGTGGACTACCCGACGCACGACGAGGAGCTCACGGTCGTCGCCCGGTCGCTCGAGCCGTCCGTGAAGCTCGAGCCGGTGCTCTCGCTCGAGCACCTCAAGGTGCTGCAGGGGATGGTGGCGAAGGTGTTCGTCGATCCGGCGCTCATGAGCTGGGTCGTCGACCTCGCGACGGCGACCCGCAAGCCGTCCGAGGTGGGGCTCGACGAGATCTCCCCGTACATCGCGTACGGCGCGAGCCCGCGCGGGCCGATCAGCGTGATCGCCGCCTCTCGCGCTCTCGCCGTCCTGCGCGACCGCGACTACGTGCTTCCGTCGGACGTGCAGGCTGTCGTCCGGGACGCCTTCCGGCACAGGATCGTGCTCTCCTACCAGGCGCTCGCGGAGGAGGTCAGCGCCGACCAGGTACTCGACCACGTGCTGTCGCACGTCCAGCCGCCGGCGATCGATCTCGGGCGCCACGCCCCAGCCGTGGCGTGAAGGGGCTCACCGACGTCGCCGGAGGCCGGCGGACACCGGCCCGTCCGGGACCGGGCCCGATCACGTCCAAGAGCCTCGAGGCGCTCGAGCTCGCGATCGGCCGGCGCGTCGACGGGCTCCTGTCGGGTGACTACCGCTCGGCGTTCGCCGGGGTCGGGTCGGAGCTCCACCAGGTCCGCCCCTACGAGCCCGGCGACGACGTCCGCCGGATCGACTGGAACGTCACCGCGCGCACCGGCCACACGCACGTGCGTGTCGAGCTCGCCGAGCGCGTGCTCGTCACCTGGCTCGTCTTCGACGCGTCGGCGTCCATGAACTTCGGGACGACCGAGCGGCGGAAGGCCGACGTCGCCGAGGGCGTCGCGCTCGCCGTCGGTCACGCCGCCACGCGCCGCGGGAACCGGCTCGGCCTCGTCGCCTTCGGCCCCGACGAGCTCCGCTGGCGGCGGCCGCGCCAGGGGCGCCGCGGCCTTCTGCTCTCGCTCTCCGCGCTGCGCGACGAGCCGTCGGGACAGGGCGCCCACGGCCCGGCGCTCGAGCTTCTCGACGGCCTCGCCGTCCAGCGCTCGCTCGTCGTGATCGTCTCCGACTTCCG
>DASZLW010000205.1:0-3170 GCA_035552175.1 Gaiellaceae bacterium
AGCGCGAGCTCGCCGGCCGCGACGAGGCTCTCCTTGTTCGCGAGTGCGAGCGTGACGCCGTTCTCGAGAGCCCACATCGTCGGCACGAGGCCGGCGAAACCGACGACTGCGTTCAGGACGAGATCGGGGCGCGCCTGCTCGAGGAGCTCCGTCGGGTCGCCGCCGGCCTGGGTCAGCGGCGCGAGTCCCTCGATCGGCGTCGAGCCGGATGTGGCGGCGACGAGCTCGAGCTCCGGGTGCGCGTCGATCACCTCGATCGCCTGGCGCCCGATCGAGCCGGTCGCGCCGAGCAGGGCGATCCGCTTCACGCCAGGAAGGGTACCGCCCGACCCGAGCAACCCGGCTTCATCGGCCAATTCTGGGCGGTTCCGGGCCCCGCCTTAAGGGCGTCCAAAGAGGCCACCACTGGGGACAGGCCCCAATCTTTGGCCCTTCGAGACAGGCCGGGGGTCAGCGTTCAAGCCATTTCTTGGCGCTGATTGTCCTGCGTGGGCATGTCCAATCTGCCCCATTCGGACATGTCCCGGGGCCGCGGCGGATTGTCCCGAAGGGTCACCAGTGGGGACAGGCCCCAATGGGTTGGCCCTTCGGGACAGGCCGAGGGCTAGTGTTCAAGCCGGTTTTTGGGCGAATGCCGGCCCGTGCGGACGTGTCCAATGTGTCTCTTCTGGACGTGTCTCGCCACCGTCCGGTTTTCCACAGGTGTGGAGAACGCGGGCGGTCAGTGGTAGCCGAACGCGATGATGCAGAAGTAGGCGGCCGGGGCCGCGAAGAGGACCGCGTCGAGCCGGTCGAGGAGACCGCCGTGGCCTCCGAGGAGCGCCCCCGCGTCCTTCACTCCCGCGTCCCGTTTCAGCATCGACTCGAACAGGTCGCCGATCGGCGCTGCGACCGCGATCACACCGCCGAGGACGAGCGACTGCCCGATCGTCAGGAAGTGCGCCTTGTACAGCGCCACGAACGCGACGAACACCGTCGCCGCGGTCCCGAACGCGAAGCCTTCCCAGGTCTTGCCGGGCGAGGTGTTCGGCGCCATCCGGTGCCGGCCGAGGAGCCTTCCGCCGGCGTAGGCCAGGGTGTCCCCCGCCCACACCGCAAGCACGATCGTGAACGCGGCGAGCCGTCCGTGCACCGGGAGCGCGCGGACGAGAAGCACGAATGCGAGCCCGGAACCGACCCAGAACGCGCCCATGACGGTCGCCGAGATCGAGGCGGTCGGCGCCTGCCGCGCCGCCGAGATCCCCTTCAAGGCGAACGCGAGCGCGAACGCAGTCGACGCACCGCCGACCATCCAGCCGATCCCGCCCATCTGCGCTCCGAGCAGCGCCAGGATCCCACCCACATAGCCGGCAGGCGCGAGCGGCGCGAGCGGCTTTGCGAGCAGCCAGAACTCGTGCAGGGCGAGAGACGCCGCCACCACGAGCAGCGCAAAAAGCCACCAGCCGCCGAGGTACACGGCTCCGAGCACCACCGGGATGCCCACTGCCGCGACGAGCAGCCGGGAGATGGCGTCACTCATCGCCCGCCGAATCGCCGGCGGCGTTTCGCGTACTCGGCGAGCGCCGCTCGTAGGTCGCGCGCGTCGAAGTCCGGCCAGAGCCGGTCGACGAACACGAGCTCCGCATAGGCCAACTGCCAGAGCATGAAGTTCGAGACCCGGAGCTCGCCGCTCGTACGGATGAGGAGATCGGGATCGGGCAGCTCCGGTGCGTACAGGTGAGCCGCAAGCACGTTCTCGTCGATCTCCCGGGGATCGAGCCCGCTGTCGGCGATCCGCCGTGCCGCCTCGACGAGCTCGGCCCGCCCGCCGTAGTCGAACGCGATCCAGAGCCCGAGGCGCGAGTTCAGCTCCGTGCGGTCCTCCATCGACTCCATCCGCCGCCGCAGCCGCTCGGGTGCCCGGTCACGCCGTCCGATGAACCTGACGCGAACGCCCTGCTCGGCGAGATCGGGCAGCTCCCGCTCGATCGTGTCGGCGAACAGCTCCATCAACGCATCGACCTCGTCCTGCGGCCTCGACCAGTTCTCGGTCGAGAACGCATAGACGACCATGTGGCGGATCCCGAGATCGATCGCAGCCTCGACGGTGCGGCGCAGCGCCCGCGTGCCGGCGTAGTGCCCTGCGACCGGCGGGAGCCCGCGACGGCGCGCCCACCGGCCGTTCCCGTCCATGATGATCGCGACGGTCTCCGCGACCTCGGGCAGGTCGATTTCGGGGAGCTGGCGGACGCGGGCAAGCGTGCGGATGCGCGAGATCAGGTTCATCGAGCGCTGGGAAGCTACCGGCAGGCCGGTCAGACCTCCATGATCTCGGCTTCCTTGCGCTTCAGGAGCTCGTCGATCTGCTGCACGTTGTCGTCGGTCAGCTTCTGGACGCGCCCCTCGGCCGCACGCTCCTCGTCGTCTCCTACGTCGCCGTTCCGCACGAGCTCCTCGAGGTGCTTCATCACGTCCCTCCGCACGTTCCGCACGGCCACGCGCCCTTCCTCTGCGAGGCCGCGAACCTGCTTGACGAACTCCTTGCGCCGTTCCTCGGTGAGCTGGGGAATCGGCAGGCGGATCAGCTTTCCGTCGTTGGACGGCGTCAGGCCGAGGTTCGACTCCATGATCGCCCGCTCGATCTGCTTGATCGACGACGGGTCGAAGGGTTGAACCGTCAGCATGCGGGACTCCGGGACGCCGATCGTCGCGATGTTCTTCAACGGCGACGCCGTGCCGTAGTAGTCGACCGTGATCCGGTCGAGGAGGGCAGCGGACGCACGCCCTGTCCGCACGGAGTTGAAGTGTTCATGCGTGGCTTCGACGGACTTGTGCATCCGCTCGGTCGCGTCGGCGACGAAGTCGTCGATCGCGGTCATGACGTTCCTCCTTCGGTCGGAGTCGAGATCAGCGTCCCGATGCTCTCCCCGGAGACGACACGCCCGATGTTTCCGGCGACGAGCTCGAAGACGTGGATCGGGAGGTGGTTGTCCATGCAGAGCGAGAGGGCGGTCGTGTCCATCACTTTCAAGCCTCGCTCGATCGCCTGCAAGTGCGTGATCGTGGGCAGGAAGCGGGCTGCCGGGTTCTTCCGGGGATCTCCGTCGAAGACGCCGTCGACGCCGTGCTTCGCCATCAGGATCGCCTCCGCGTCGATCTCGAGCGCGCGCAGCGCGGCCGCCGTGTCGGTC
>DASZLW010000206.1:0-3579 GCA_035552175.1 Gaiellaceae bacterium
GCCCTTCGCGGCGGTGCGCGCGCCGGTCGTCTGATTGAACGAGAACGTCGCTCCGGGGGCGATCAGCTTGTTGTCGACGAGGTGCGCGACGAGCTCGACGTTGTGGATCCGGTTCTCGATCCCGCCGAAGTAGGTCTCGTAGCTGCTGACGAGACCGGTGATTCCCATCGCGTTCGCGGATTCGGTGGTGCGCCCGACGGAGACGGAGGTGACCGAAAGCGTCGCGACCCGGCCCTGCGCCTTCTCCGCGGCGGCGAGCACCGCGGCAGCCGATGCCGGCACGTCGAGGCCTATCCCGAGCTGTGCGGGAACGACGCTGACGTGATCTCCCGATGCAGCGAAATGCGCTCCTCGCGCCGGCTGGCCGATCTTCTTGCCGAGCCTCGCGAAGAAGCGATCCGCCGCCGGGCCCCCGAGGACGAGCTGGGTGCCGGCTGCCCGCGGGAACTGCAGCATCGGGGCGAGCTCCTTCGGCGTGAGCTCGAAGTTCCGGCCCCGGACGGTCAGTCGGACCCGGGCCGAGAGCGCCTGCTGCGCCTGGGACTCGGCGGTCTGCAGGTCGGCGGCGGTGAGCGTCGGCTGCTCGATGCTCGTCGGCAGCTCGATCGGGCCGGTTCGCTCGAGGCTCGCGAGGGCGGAGATCATGATCTTCGACGACGCCGCCCGGTCGAGCACCTCTCCCGGCTGCCCTTCGACGATCCGCAGGCGAAGGCCGTGGCGGACGATTCGCGCCGGCTTGTAGGGCTGGTCGATCTTGGCGGCAAGGAGGCTGAGCTCGTAGTCCACCGCCGCGGTGTACGCGCGGGCGCGGGGCGTCACGTCGACCGGGAAGAAGCGGAGCGCGAGGCGGCGGAAGCCGCGGATCAGGGAGGTGCCGTCGGCCTTGCCCTCGGCGGTGAGGATCGCCTTCCCCCACTCCGGGGCGACACTCAACTCGTCGGGACGGATCGAAAACCGTCGTGTGCCGACCGTGAAGACGACCGGGACACGGGACATGCTCGCGCTCTGGCGCGCGAGAAGAGCCTGCGCGGCGTGCGGCGTCAGGCCGCTGACGTCGATTCCGTCGATCTTCGTCCCGGCGGCGAGCTTGCTCGGCGAGCCCGCGAAGGCGATGCCTACGACCACGACGATCGCGAGCAGGCCGGCCGCGGCGGCGGCGAGCCTCGTATGGCGGCCACCGACGACCGGTGCGGCGTTCCGGCGAACTTGGGCACGCGTCGGGGAAGCGCGGACGCTCACAGCCGGCCCATGGTATCGACGGGACTCATTGGCTTTGTGAATTTCTTGCGCTATTCCGTCGCCGATGCCGGGCTCGGACGGCTTCGAGTTGATGCGTGGTCGGCGTGCCTGCCTCGGGCGCCCCGGCGTTGCCACGCCTGATGCGAATCAAGCCTCAGAGCACAATGGCCTCTTCGAGCGTGCCGCTCTCCCTTCTCGCGACGGCCGCCGCGCCTATCACGACGCATCCGAACGCCGCGAAACGCATGACGCCGAGGATTCCGGCAGGCGTCCGCTCGTGGTAGATCGCGATCCCGGCGACGATCGGCAGGGCGTTCGTGCAGAAGGACGAAAGGCCGGCCGTGGCGAGCGCGCGCCCACGCTGGAACGCAAGCTGGATCAGGCAGAAGGCGAGGCCGTGGCACGCCCAGACGGGGCCGATGAAAAGGAGGAACGCCCCGCCGTGGGTCGCTTCCTTCGTGCCGACGTCGGCGGCGGCGTAGGTGAGCCCTGCCGCGATTCCCCAGCCGGCGCCCGGAGCGAGAAGGCGTGCCCCGGGGCCGATCGAGACACCGACGAGTGCGAGCGTGGCGACGAACCAGAATGAAACCGCGACCCAGTTCCCCGGACGGCTGGCGCTCGTGCCGCCGGCCAGCGAGATGGAGAGGAACGCGAGCCCGAGCACAGCGAGACCGACGCCGACCCACTCGCGGCGCGGCAGAGCGACCCCCTCGGCCCGCTGGGCGAGCACAGCGAGCAGTCCGAGCCCTCCGGCCGACACGGCCTGGACGAGCGAAAGCGGCGCCAACTTCAACGCGAGGATGTAGAGCGCCCATCCGGCGATCCCGACGAGAAATGCGAGACGCCATTTTCGGTTCCCGAAGAGGAGGCCGAGAGAGCGCCAGCCGTTCCGGATCGTGAGCTTCGGAAGCGTCGAGGTGATCGTGTGCTGCGCCACCCATGACCAGTTGAAAGCGGCCGCGGTCACGAGCGCGAGCGTGAGCCCGACAACGAGGGACGCGTGAGGGAAGAGGCCCATCGGACTGGTCGAAATGGTCGGAGAAAGCGACGGTTCTCGAGGCATGATCCGTCCAACGAACAGTACGCCCGCCGTCGGCACACCTGTGCTGCGCGACGCCCGCTACGCGCCCGGCCGGCGGAGCATTCGCCCACTCCACGGCCATTCGTGCGCCTCGAGACACAACCCGGCGCGAACCGGGTTGTTCCACACGTACGTACATGCGCTCGACAGGTGCTCGTCGTCGCGAAGCACTCGCGCGTAAAAGCGATCCCCGAAGAGATGACCGGTGCGCTCGTGGCGGCGATTGAACGGCAGCGCGTACGTCCCATTCGCGTAGTGCATTGCCTTCGACACCTGCTCCATCGCGCCGTCGAGGATGACATGAAAGTGGTTCGGCATCACGCAGTAGGCGTGGCAGACCATCCGCTCGCGGGCAAAACCGATCCGGAGCCGCTTGACGAGGAGCGCGTAGTCGTCGTCGTCGAGCGCGATCCGGCAGCGGTCGACTCCCCGCGAAGTGACGTGGAAGTACCCCGCCCCGGGAAGCTCAGATCTGGGGCGGCGAGCCATGTTCGGAGGCTATTCGGCCCGCGCGCCCGCGTCATCGGCTCTTCGAGCCACCCCTGGGGACAGACCCCAGTCGATCAAGCGGGCGACCTCCTGGGGCCTGTCCCCGGTTCCCGAACATCGGCTTGACTGGGGACAGGCCCCAGGGATGGCCATGCGGAGGCGCTGGGGCCTGTCCCCAGGGGGGACATTTTGGGACAGGTTCGGCTTCGCCTTGTCGGCATACGACGACTTGGGTTGCTCGACGGGGATCGGCGAGCTGCCGTCGCCGCGTCATGTCCTCCGAGGATGTCAGGCGCCGCGTCAGCCAGACAGCCCAGCCAGCCACCCGCGCCGGTCGAGTCTGCGGCCCCGAGGATTTCGACCGAGCTAGTCGGGCGATTCGATGCCGAGCGCGGCTGGGAGCTCCGCGAGCGAGCGAAGCCTTCCTTCGACCTCGGGATGGCGGTCGTCCCGGTCGAGCAGCACTGCCCTCATCCCCACTGCAAGGGCTCCCTCGACGTCCTCCTGCAACGTGTCGCCGACCATGAGGGCATCAGCGGCCGTCACCTCCAGCAACTCGAGCACCGCGCGGAAGATCGACTCGTGCGGTTTCGTCTTTCCATGGGCGAACGAGGTGAGGACTGCGTCGGCCTCGAGCCGGTGGTGCGCGACGAACTCGTCCAGGTTGCGCGACGAGTTCGAGAGCAGTCCGATGCTGAGGCCGGCAGAGCGGACGAACGCGAGCGCCGGCAGCGCATCGTCGAAGAGCTCGAAGTGCGCCGAGTGCGCCC
>DASZLW010000207.1:0-7173 GCA_035552175.1 Gaiellaceae bacterium
TGAGGATCCACGCTCCGGCGTGCTCGGCTACCGCGAGTTCGGACTACCTGCGGAACTGGCGACCCGCTTCCCGGTTCATCGGGCGTCATCGGTCTGAGCTGGCCGAGTGGTCTTACGCCTGAGCGTCTACCGAAACAGATCCCGCTCCGCCGGGATCACGAGATCCGTCGCGGCTCCGTCTCCCTCGAACTTCACCCCTCGAACGATCACGACGGGGACTCCGTCGGCCTTGCTTGTTCGCACGAGGTCGGCGGCGGAGGCGATCTCGTCGGCGAGCGCCACCTGGGTCGAGCGCAGGAGCGCGCCCGCACGGTCGGTCGTTCCTCGCAGGTCCCGGAGGGGTGCGAGGCCGGCTACGCCGATCGCGATGTCCGTCGTGCCTTTCCGGAACGGGCGGCCGAACGAGTCCGTGACGACCACCGCGACATCGACCCCGAGCCGGTCCCGGAGGGCGGCGCGCATTCGGCGGGCGCTCTCGTCGGAGTCGACGGGGAGCAGGATCACCGTTCCAGGCTCGGCCGCGTTCGAATGGTCGACTCCGGCCGAGGCGCAGACGAACCCGTGTTGGGTCTCGGCGATCACGAGGCCGCCGCGCGAGCGGACGATGCGTGCCGTCTCCGAGAGGATCACCTCGAGCTGGCGCAGGTTCGTGTCGGGCCCGGCGAGCTCGCGGGCAACCGCGCCCGGCTCGACCGTGTCCAGGGAGACGACACGTCCCTCGGCCTTCGACACGGCCTTCTGGGCGATGACGACGGCGTCGCCGTCACGCAGATCGGCAGCGGCCGCGATGAGCGCACCGAGGTCATCGCCCTCGCCGATCTCGGGCAGTCCCTCGACCGGGATGATCTCGATCAAGAGCCTGGAATACCGGTGACCGCGAGCCCTGCATGGGCCTTGTAGCGACGGTTCAGGTTGACGATGACGGCGGTGAGCCCTTCGAGCGTGCGGGCGCTTGCGAGGGGCCCGGCGTCGAGCGCACGGCCGGCGACGAGCTTCGCCGCGAGCTCGAGCGCGAGCTTCTTCGCGTCGGCGTCGTCGCCGCAGACGAGCGCATCCTCCTCCGGCGGCGCCGCGTCGAGATTCGCTGCCGCGATCGAATGGAGACCGGCCACGACCGGGCCCTCGACGACGTCCTGGATCCGTTCGGCGAGCGAGCGCGCATCCGGATCGGGCCGCACGCCGCCGGGAGCGAAGGTCAGCGCGCTCGCAACCGAAAGGAGCGGCGTCTTCCCGAGGGAGGACGCCACCGAAGTCGCGGTTTCGAGCGCCGCCTCGGCCTTCACTGCGAGCACGGCGATGTCGGCTCCCTGTACGGCGTCATCGTTCGTTCCCCCCTGGGCGTGCGCTCCGAGCTCCGCCGCCGCCGCCTTTGCGCGCGCATCGTCCCGAGAGCCGATGAAGACCTCGTCCTCCCCGAGCGCGACGAGCCGTACCGCAAGTGCACGGCCGAAGCTTCCCGTTCCACCGAGGATCGCGACTCTCACGTGACGGCAGCCGCAGCGTCGAGCACCGCCGTCGCGAGGCGGCGGCGGGCGCCGTCGTCGACCATCAACGTTTGCGTGACGACGGTGCGAACGCCGGGGATCTCGGCGGGCGCGTCGGCCTCGTCGATCACGAGCACGTCGATCAGACCGGGGTAGCAGCCCGCGACCGCGGCCGGACCCGTACCCCCCGCGAGCCTCGCGAGCATCCGATCGGCAGGCCCCTTCACCGCGCGGCCCCCGATCAGCGGGCTCACCGCGACGCACGGAGCCGTGCGGCGCTCGAGCGCGTCGCGGATCTCCTCGACTGCGAGGATCGGGCCGATCGAGACGTACGGATTGCTGGGCGCTATCACGATCACGTCCGAAGCCGCGATCGCCTCGAGCACCCCGGGAGCCGGCAGCGCCTCATGGCTCCCGGTGTAGTGGACCGCGTCGACCTCGTCGCGATGGCCGCGGGCGACGAACCACTCCTGGAAGCCGAAGGTGCCCGCGGCCGTCTCGATGAACGTGCGCAGCGGATCGTCGGTTGCGGGTAGCAGCGTGCAGCCGAGACCGAGCGCGGCGGTCACGCGAGCCGTGACTTCCGAGAGCGGCACGCCGGCGCGCAGGAGCTCCGTGCGGACGAGATGGAGGCCGAGGTCGCGGTCGCCGAGCCGGAACCAGGCCTCGCCGCCGAGATCGGCAACGGTCGTGAGCGCGTTCCAGGACTCGCCGGCTCGCCCCCAGCCACGCTCCTCGTCGGAGAGACCGGTGAGGGCATAGAGCACGCTGTCGAGGTCTGGCGAGACGTGCAGGCCCAGCACATCGATGTCGTCACCTACGTTTCCTATAATGACAACGTTGCCTGATTCGTCGACAGCCGGCTCGAGCACCGCGGTGATACCGCGCAGGAATCGAGCGCCGCCGATCCCGCCCGAGAGCACGGTCGCCTTCATGCGGCCGCCCCGAAGCGCAGCGAGGTGAGGACGCTGCGTGTGTGCGGGCCGAGCCGTTTTCGGAGTCGCTCCAGGTCGGCGAGCGTGTCGACGTCATCTATGAGATTCGGTGCGTCGACCCGGCGCGAAGGCGCAAGGGCGGCGAAGCGTGCGGCGCTTCCAGGACCGTAGAGCGGGACGAATAGGCCTGGACGCGCGAGCGCGAGCGCATTCGTCGTGCCGTCGGCGGCCGCCGTCAGTGCGAGCCCGGCGGACGGGACGGCGCCGGCGAGCGCGAAAAGATCGCGCGGGGTCACGCACGGCAGGTCGGCGTTCACGACGACGAGCGGCCCGACGCCGCCTGCCGCAAGAGCGGCAACCTCGAGCCCTGCGCGAACCGCGGGGCCCTGCCCGCCGCCGGGATCGGGAACGAGCGTGACCTCTGCCGGTGGGTCGTCCATCGGCCCGACGACGTAGGTCGGCCCGACCGTCATGCATGCGGCGACGACGTCGTCGAGCATCGCCTCGGCGAGGACCGTCCGCTCGCTGCCGGGAAGCCCGAGCCGGCTCTTGCCCTTCGCCCCACGGTAGGGAACGACTAGCGACGGCATGGCGGCGGACACTACCGGGGCGCCCCGACCTTGCGGAGCGCAAGCGTGGCCGGAGGTTAGGCCGCGCCGCCCGGAGAGCGTTCGACCCATTCGCGCAGGTCGAACCAGTGCGAGGCGCGCAGAGCTTCGACGACCTCGGGCTCGGTGTGATCCGCGAAGAAGACGTGACGGTCGATGTCGCAGCAGATCGCAACGTTGTCGAGATCGACGCTCTCCAGATTCACGAGGGCATCGGCCGGCAACTGCGCCTCACGCACCGTGAAGTGCTTGAACTGGAGCTCGGGGGCGACCTCCAGCAAGTGAGGCCACTCGGGGCACATGCGCGAGCTCATCAGCTACTCGATTGGCGCGGCGGGGTCGATCTCCTGCAACGTCCACTGTCCTTCCAGCAGCACCGCGCCCGTCGCGCCGCCATGGGGGTGAACGTAGAAGCGCACCGCGTCGTCGAGCGAGTGCAGCAACCGGCCGCCGTCGGCCTCGATCAGCGCGCAGCGGAGGTGGAAGTGCCCTTCGGAAAGGGGAAGATGCTCGATCTCGAAGCGCAGCTTCCGCCGGCCGGGGCCGGCCGGCCAGCCGAGCGGCTCGGTCGAGTCGCTCGTCCCGCCCAGGACGATTCCGCTGTTGTCGCGGAGCTCGAGCGAGATGCTGGGCGGGGCGATTCCCTTCTCGGCGACGACGGTGACCTCGAGCGTGACAGGTTCACCGGCTTCGAACTGCGGCCGCTCATCGCCGTCGGCATCGAGAAGCCGGGCTGCGGCGATCCGAGCCTCGCCGCTCCCCCACTCGCGCAAGCCGGCCGCGAGCTCGTCCGGAGCACGGTCGCCCGCGAGCAAGACGCGGTACTGCGCGATCGCCTCGCGGGTCGGCCCGTTGAAGACGACCGACCCCTGGCGGAGGAGAACGGCCCGATCGCAGAGCCGCTCCACCGCCTGCGCGTCGTGCGAGACGAAGACGATCGTCCCGCCGCGGCTCTTGAACTCGTGCACCTTCCCGAAGCACTTCCTCTGGAACTCCTCGTCCCCGACGGCGAACACCTCGTCGAGGAGGAGCACGTCCGCCTGGATGTGGGCCGCCACGGAGAACCCCAGGCGCATGTACATCCCCGACGAGTACGTCCTGACCGGAAGGTCGATCGCGCGCTCGAGCTCGGCGAAGGAGACGATCTCATCCATCAGCTCGCGGATGCGCGCCTTCGAGATCCCGTGGATCGAGCCGTTGAGCTCGACGTTCTCGCGGCCCGTGAAGTCCGGGTGGAATCCGGCGCCGAGCTCGAGCAGGGAGCCGATACGGCCACCGACGGAGACGCGGCCCGCGGTCGGCTTGAAGATCCCGGAGACGAGCCGGAGCAGTGTCGTCTTGCCGGAGCCGTTCCGCCCGACGAGACCGAGAGCCTCGCCGGGCTCGACCTCGAGCGAGACGTCGCGGAGCGCCCAGACCTCGGTCGAAGCGGGACGACGCCGGGCGACTGCGATGTCCTTCAGCGTCCGGTAGGGCCGTTCGGAGACAAGGAAGCGCTGCGACACCCGGTCGACGACGATCCGTCCCGGCGTCACCACGCGCGGGTCTCCGGCATCACGCGTCGGCGTCGGCGCGCGCATGCTGGACGCCGCGCCGCCACATCGAGCGCCGGGGACGACGCGCCGAAGGTCCCATCCCGAACCCCCACCCACCCTGGGGAACAAGGAAGCGACGGTAGCCGGAGCGCAACCTGTCCTTCGTCACGCGCGTGTGCCGGTTGGATGATTTCCGCCGGACGGCGGTGACCCCTCGGTGCGGGCGTGCACGAACTCAACGAGACGGCCGAGCACGAGCGGGTCGGTTCCGGGGAGAACGCCGTGCCCGAGGTTGAAGATGTGCCCCGGACGGCTCGCGGCGCGCTCGAGGATGTCGAGCGCGGCCGCTTCGATCCGTTCCCACGGCCCCAGGAGCACGGCCGGGTCGAGGTTCCCCTGCACCGCTCGATCCGGGCCGACGAGCGCCCAGCCGTCGTCGAGCGCCGCGCGCCAGTCGAGCCCGATCACATCGCCACCGGTCGCCGCCATCGCGGGAAGAAGCGTCGAGGTGCCCGTGCCGAAATGAATCGACGGGACGGCCGCCTCACGGAGCGCGTCGAGCACCCGACCGGAAGCCGGCGCCGCGAACTCGGCATAGTCCGCCGGGCTGAGGGCGCCGGCCCACGAGTCGAAGAGCTGCACGGCGTCTGCCCCGGCCGCAGCCTGCGCAAGAGCGTAGCCGGCGAACATCTCGGCGAGCTTCGCGAGCAGCGCATGCCAGACGGCGGGTTCGCGGTACATAAGGGCTTTCGTCACCGCGAAGTCGCGTGATGGCTTGCCCTCGACGAGATAGCCGGCCACCGTGAACGGGCCGCCGCAGAAGCCGACGACCGCCTTGTCGGGCCCGAGCTCGGCCCGCACGGCCCGGATCGCCTCGAGCACCGGGGCGACGACTTCACCCGCATCGGGCACGCGTAGCCGCTCGACCTGCGCGAGCGTCCGAATCGGCTCGTGCACGACCGGGCCGACGCCCTCGACGAGCTCGACGTCGATCCCCATCGGAACCACCGGAGTCATGATGTCCGCGAACATCACCGCCGCGTCGACGTGGTGGCGGCGAACCGGCTGCAGCGTCACCTCGGCGGTCAGCTCGGCCGACCTGTTGATCTCGAAGAACGCGTGACGTGCCCGAATCTCGCGGTATTCGGGCAGAGAGCGCCCTGCCTGCCGCATGAACCACACGGGCGTCCGCTCCACGGCCTCACGCCGGGCGGCGCGCACGAGCAGCGGTTCCACGCGCCTAGACTAGCCGCCGATGACGAAGGGACCGCTCGCCGTCCGCTTCGGCGACTGGACCCTCACGAGGGCCCACGCCGGCACGGTCGCGCGCCTCCACATCGAGATCGAGAACGTCGGCACAGCCACGTGGTCGGGCACGACCTGGCTTGCCTATCACTGGCTCGACCATCGCGACAATCCCATCGTCTGGGACGGGGAGCGCACGCGGCTTCCGATCGTCGCGCCGGGTGAGCGGATCACCGTCGAAGCGAGGGTGCGCGTACCGATCCCGCCGGGCTCCTACCGCTTCGCGCCCGACCTCGTGCTCGAGCATCGGGCCTGGTTCTCGCAGCTCGGCGGCGCACTCCACTCCACGCGGGTCGAGGTGTTTCCCCGCGAAGGCGTGCAGCGGGTCGAGCTCCCCGATTGGGTCGAGGCCGGGCCCGGATGGGAGGAGCGCATCGCCGACGCGCATGCGGAGGGATACGGCGTCGTCGCCGGGAGCATCCGCTGGCACGGCGGGCTCGGACGCCGGCGCCCGAGGGAGCTCGACCCGTACGAGCCCGGAACGGGCCGCATCACCGGGTTCTCGCACCCGCTCGTCTGCCCGTCCGTCCTCGGCGGCATCAAGCTCGACCGGCTTCCGGATATCGCAGGGCTGCCTGCGTTCGCCGCCCCGCTCGACGAGTCGTGGATCTACGACGGCAGGGCCGTGCTCCGCGCTCACCCTTCCCGGCGCGACTGAGCGTCAGAGCTCGACGGCGAGCCGGTCGTCGATCCGCGAGAAGACGAACGCGCCGAGCGCGAGAGACACGACCGCGGCAACCGCGAGATAGAGCACGTCTGCCGCGCGCGGCGCCTGCCCGAGCCAGATCGCCTCCCGTAGAGCGTCGATCGGCGGCGCCACGAAGTTCCCCCACCGCAGCACGTCGATCAGCTTGTGGTGAGCGGCCGCGCTCGAAGGCAGGGTTGCAACGCCCCAGAGAATCGGGGTGAGAAAGAACCAGGGGATCAGTGCGGCCGCGAGGATGTGCTCGATATCGCGGAAGACGACGTTGAGGCACGCGATCACGAGCGACATCCCGGAGACGAAACCGACGAAGAGGATCGCCAGCGGGATCACGAGCCAGACGCTCGAGCGTGCACCCGGAATGAAGATGAGCGACAGCCCGATCAGGATCACGAGCATCACCGCGAACGTCACCGCCTGCGCCGCGACGACGCTGAACGCTACGAGTTGGCGCGGGAACCGCACCTTCTTGATGAGCTCGCCGCTGTCGATCATCGAGCGCGCGGCCGTCTGGAGCGAGACCGCAAAGAACGTCCAGCACGCGATCCCGGTGAGCAGGTAGATCGGGTAGTGCGGGATCCCGCCGCTCCGGTCGAAGATCAC
>DASZLW010000208.1:0-2968 GCA_035552175.1 Gaiellaceae bacterium
TCGTGTCGAACGCGTTGACGTGCCAGTTGTAGGCGAATCCGAGTAGCGACCTGAGGAACGGCACATCCAGCCTGTCGCCCCGCCGGATCAGAACCGTCTCGGTCACAGCGCGAGCGCTGGGTCCTCGAGGAAGAACTTCACAGTGCGCAGGAAGTCGGCGGCAGGGGCGCCGTCGACCGCGCGGTGGTCGACCGTGAGCGTGACGGTCATCATCGGGCGCAGCACGATCTCGCCATTGTGGGCAACGGGTCGGTCGGCGGTGGCACCGACGGCCAGGATCGCCGCCTGGGGCGGATTGAGCACGGCCGAGAACTGATCGACGCCGAACATCCCGAGGTTCGAGATCGTGAAGGTGCCGCCTTCGAGATCCTGGAGCTGCAGGCCCGAGCTTCGGGCTCGCGCGACGAGGTCGTCGCGACGCCCCGCGATCTCGGCCAGCGAGAGCATCTCGGCGCCGTGCACGACCGGCACGACGAGCCCTTGCGGCGCGGCGACCGCGATGCCGATGTTCGCCGACGGGAAGCGAAGGAGCGCCTCCTCGGTGTACTGGACGTTCACGTCGGGGTGGCGGACGAGCCCCCGGGCGCACACCCTGGCGAGCAGGTCGGTGACGGTGATGCGCACGTCCGGAGTGAGCTCGCGCGAGCGCGCGATCAGCGTGTTCGCGCGGGTCATGTCGACCGAGACGGTGAGCTGGAACACCGGCACCTCCCACGCCGCGGTCAGGCGGCGGGCGATCATGCTGCGGATCTTCGTCAGCGGAACGGACTCCACATGCTCCCGCGTCGCAGGCTCGGCCTCCGGGCGCGGCGGAGCGGAGACCTCGGCGCGCTCGACGTCCTCTACGACGATGCGGCCGTCGGGGCCCGTGCCTGTGAGATCCGCGAGCTCGATCCCGCGTTCGTGCGCGATCCGGCGCGCGAGCGGCGAGGCCTTGATGCGGCCGCGGGCCCCGTTGACGGCGGTGCGGAACGTCACCTCGGCGGGCTCCTCGGCCCGAGCCTGTTCCGAGGGAGGCGGCTCGAAGCCGGGCGCGTCGCCGGCCGGCGCCGCCTCGTCCTTCGACTGCTCTGCCGGGGCCGGCTCGACCGGAGCCGGCTCGAGGGCGGGGGTTCGATCCACGGCCGGCTCGACCGGAGCGGCCACCTGCTCGCCGGGCTCGCCGATCACCGCGACCGTCTCGCCGACCGGCACCTCGCCCGAGGGAACCGAGATCGCGAGCAGCACGCCGCTCGTCTCGGCCTCGACCTCCTGGGTCGCCTTGTCGGTGTCGACCTCGAAGAGCGGCTCGCCCTTCTCGACGGTGTCGCCCTCGGACTTCAGCCACTTGACGATCGTCCCCGTCTCCATTCCCTGTCCCAACCGCGGGAGCTTGACGTCCTGCGCCATCGGCTAGCCCCGCGCCAACGTCTTCTTGACGGCGGCGAGCACCTCGGCGGGCCCGGGAACGACGAACTTCTCCATCGCGGGCGCGAATGCAAGCGGCGCGAACTTGGCGCCAACGCGCTCGATCGGGGCGTCGAGCCAGTCGAAGGCCTTCTCCTGCAGCACGGCCGTCACCTCGGCACCGAAGCCCATCCGCGTCACGGCCTCGTGGGCGACGACGGCGCGGTTCGTCTTCTTCACCGACTCGACGAGCGTCTCGTCGTCGAGCGGCTGCAGCGTCCGCGGATCGACGACCTCGACGGAGATCCCCTCCTTCGCCGCCTCGTCGGCGGCGATCAGCGCGCGATGGACGAGCGGGCCCGTCGCGATCACCGAGACATCCGTTCCCTCGCGAACGACGCGCGCCTTGCCGAGCGGGATCGGCTCGAGCTTCTCGGGCACCTCTTCCTTCACAGGGTAGAGCAGGCGGTGCTCGAAGAAGATCACCGGGTTGTCGTCGTAGATCGACGACCACAGCAGACCGCGCGCGTCGGCGGGGCTCGAGGCGAAGACGACCTTGAGCCCGGGCACGTGGACGAGCCATGCCTCGAGTTGCTGCGCATGCTGGGCACCGGGCGACCAGCCGGCGCCGCCCTGCGTGCGGATCGTGAGCGGCACCTTGAGCTGCCCGCCAGACATGTAGCGGTGCTTCGCCGCCTGGTTCACGATCTGCTCGAGCGAGAGCGTCAGGAAGTCCTCGTACATGATCTCGACGACGGGGCGCATCCCCTGCATCGCGGCGCCGATCCCCGCGCCGACGATCGCCATCTCGGAGATCGGGGTGTTGCGGACGCGCTCGGCCCCGAACTCCTCGAAGAGGCCCTGCGTGACTCCCATCGAGCCGCCCATCTCGGCAATGTCCTCGCCCATCAGGAAGACATCCTCGTCGGCGCGCATCGCGGTCTTCAGCGCGTCGTTCACCGCCTCTCTGTAGGACATCGTCGCCATCTGGGATCAGGCGTAGATGTTCTTCAGGGCATCTTCGGGCTGCGGGTCCGTGCCGGCCTTCGCGAAGGCGACGGACGCATCGACGATGTCGCGGACCTCGTCCTCGAGCGCCTGCCAGTCGTCGGACGTGACCTCGAGCTTTTCGCGCAGGCGGGCGATCGGGTCGCGCTCGGCGGCCTCCTCGCGATCCTCCTTCGAGCGGTACACCTGCGCGTCGCCGATGTAGTGGCCGTGCATCCGGAACGTCTCGATGTCGAGGAAGACCGGGCCCGCCCCCGACCGGACGTGATCGAGCGCCTCGGCCGCCCTCTCGTAGACCTCCTCCACGTCCTGACCGTCGACCTTGATCGCATGCATGTCGTAGGCGAGCGCCCGCTTGGACATGTCGTTCCAGACCGGCGAGTGCTGCCAGCCCGGCGTCGACTCGGCCCACTCGTTGTTCTCGCAGACGAACAGCGTCTTCGTCTTCCAGAGCTGGGCGAGGTTGAGCGATTCGTGGAAGGTGCCGGTGTTCGTCGCCCCGTCGCCGAAGAACGCGACCGCGACGCGCGGCTCGTCGCGGAGCTTGAAGGCGAGCCCGGCGCCGACCATGGAC
>DASZLW010000209.1:0-2414 GCA_035552175.1 Gaiellaceae bacterium
GCCGAAACGGAGATCGCACGCGAGCACAGGGTCCAGGCTGCGCGGCTGTGGTCGCTGTGACCTGGTCGCCGGGCGAGATCGTCGTCTACCGCCACCGCGCGACCGACGGGCGGTTCTACTCCGGCTTTCCGCTGAACATCGCCGAGGACAGCCCCGAACGGGTCGTCGGCGTGCTCCCCCACGGCACCGTCGTCTCCCGCCCGGTCGCCGCCGACGGCCGCGACCTCCGCGACCTGCCGCTTGCCGAACGCTGGGGCCCCAGGATCGGAAGCATGCGACCGTTCCGGCTCGGCGACGACTCCGGGCGGCTCGTGATCGTCTTCCCCCGTGGCCGGGCGCATTCGATCTGGATCTTCCGGTGGCCCGCGGGCGTCCACGGGTGGTACGTGAACCTCGAGGATCCGTACGTCCGCGGCGAACGCACGCTGACGACCCGCGACCACATCCTCGACGTGTGGGCGCCCGGCGACACCGGCGAGCCGCGCTGGAAGGACGAGGACGAGCTCGAGGCAGCCGTCGCCCAGGGAACGCGAACCCAGGCCGAGGCGGATGCGTACCGCGCCGAGGGCGAACGCGTCATGCGCGAACGGCCCTGGCCGACGGGCTACGAGAACGTCTCGGCCGACCCGGCATGGCCGGCGCCGGCGCTGTTCGACGGCTGGGACGTGGCGTAGAGTCGAGGCGTGACCGTCTCGACGCACGTGCTCGACACCGAACGCGGCCGGCCCGCGGCCGGCATCCGCGTCGAGCTCTGGCGGGGCGAAGAGCTCGTGGGCTCGGGCGAGACCGACGCCGACGGACGCATCCGCGAGCTGGCCGACAACGCCCCCGGCACCCACCGGATCGTCTTCTTCCCCGCCTCTCCGTTCTTCCGCCGCGTCGAGCTCGAGGTCGAGCTCGCGGAAGGCCACCACCACGTCCCGCTCCTCGTCTCGTCGTACGGGTGCGCGAGCTACCGCGGAAGCTGACCGCCGACGAGCTGGCCGCGCTCTTCGAGGGCCGTACCCGCTTCGTCGAGCGGCTCGCCGAGCTCGACGATCCGCTCGGCCGCGCCCGCGAGCTCGCCGCGTCACTGAGCGACGCGGAGAAGAAGGAGGTGCTCGACGCCCACCCGGCGATCGGGGCGACGAAGCTGTCGGCCCGCTCCGCCGCGGAGCAGGGAGCAGACGAGACGCCCGAGCTCGACGAGCTGAACCGCGCCTACGAGGAGCGCTTCGGCTTCCGCTTCGTCGTCTTCGTCAACCGTCGGCCGAAGAGCGAGCTCGTCCCGATCCTGCGTGAGCGGCTCGAGCGCAGCCGGGAGCAGGAGCTTGCGACGGCGCTCGACGAGCTGGTCTCGATCGCAGAGGACCGATGGCGCCGCTCGTAGCGTTCCTCGGGATCGGCGACTACTGGTGGAGCTGGGCCGACCTCGTCTTCCGCTGGCTCCACGTCGTGGCCGGGATCGCGTGGATCGGGGCGTCGTTCTACTTCATCGCGCTCGACCAGCACCTGACGCCGCCGGTCGAGAAGGGCGACGCGGCACGCGGCGTCGGCGGCGAGGTGTGGGAGATCCACGGCGGCGGCTTCTACCGGGTCGAGAAGTTCAAGGTCGCGCCGGAGGAGCTCCCGCCGAAGCTCTACTGGTTCAAGTGGGAGGCCTACACGACGTGGATCTCGGGATTCGCGCTCCTCGTCGTCGTCTACTTCGCGCATGCCTCGACGTTCCTCGTCGATCCGGCGGTGCTCGACCTGAAGACGTGGGTCGCGATCGTGATCGCGGTCGGCGGGCTCGTGCTCGCCTGGGTCGTCTACGACCTGCTCTGCCGGACGATCCGGAACGAGCTCGTGCTCGCCGTCGCGATCCTCGGCTGCATCCTCGCCGCCGCCTGGGGAGCCGGGCGGCTGTTCGCGCCGCGCGCCGCCTACATCGAGGTCGGCGCGATGCTCGGGACGATCATGGCCGCGAACGTTTTGTTCGTGATCATCCCGAACCACTGGAAGCTCGTCCGCGCGAAGGAGGCAGGGCAGCCGCCCGACCCGATCTGGAACGCCCGCGGAAAGACGCGGTCGGTCCACAACAACTACCTGACGCTGCCCGTCGTGATCGCGATGCTCTCGAACCACTTCCCGTTCACGTACGGGCACAGCCACGCGTGGCTGATCCTGGTCGTGCTCATGGCGCTCGGCGCCTGGCTGCGCCACTTCTTCAACCTGCGCCATCGCGGCCAGGACGTGTACTGGATCCCGGCGACCGCCGCCGCCGGCCTGATCGCGGTCGCGATCCTGATCCGCCCCGGGCACACGGCGGCGAGCACCACCGGCCCGGTGCCGGCGACGGCGACGATCGAGGCGATCGTCGCCACCCGCTGCGCCCCGTGCCATTCCCTGAGCCCGACCGAGCCCGGCTACACGGCGCCGCCTTCGGGGATCGT
>DASZLW010000210.1:0-1534 GCA_035552175.1 Gaiellaceae bacterium
TCCCGCCTTCCCGACCGCACGTACACGATCGTTTGCTCGATCCTCGCCGACAAGAATCCGGATGCGATGCTCGCGACCCTCGCTGCAGTGGGGGACACGTTCGTCGCCACGGAGTCGGCGAACAGGCGTGCGATCCCGGCATCCGAGCTCGCACGGATCGCCGCCGGGCACTTCCCGACCGTCGAATCGGTGCCGGATCCGTCTCGAGCGCTCGAGCGTGCGCGCAGCCTCGCCGGCCCGGATGGTGCCGTTCTTGTGACAGGATCGCTCTACTTGCTCGCGGCGCTATCGCTCGATGCGTAGAACCCGTACCATTTCGGGCGCTCGTGGGCGTACCAGCGTCTTCATCTTCGCCGCCGTCCTGCTCGCCCTCTACGTTGGGCTTGCGTTCGTGGGTGGTTGGCTCCTAGGAAAGTTCTTTCTTTGACAGCGAGCATCTTCAGCGGGGTACACACTTTCTTCCACTCGAGCGCGTGGCATGCGCTGAGCCTCGCGCTGATCGCGTTCGTGCTCGTGTTCTGGCTCGCGACGGTGTACTGGGTGTTCAAGGATGCCCACCGGCGCATCGACGACAGCCGCCTCGTCGCCCTCGCCGTGCTGATCGGTGCGATTCCGCCGTTCATCGGGCCCCTGATCTACATGCTGTTCCGCCCGCCGGAGTACCTCGAGGACGTCCGCGAGCGCGATCTCGAGATCAGGGCGATCGAGAGCCGGCTCGGCGGCCCCGAGGTCAAGTGCAAGGTGTGCGGCTGCGAGGTCGAGCCCGACTTCCTCGTCTGCCCTGTTTGCACGACGAAGCTCCGCTCGGCCTGCGCCGGGTGCGCACGTCCGCTCGAGCCGGCCTGGCAGGTGTGCCCGTACTGCGAGACCCCGGTGCCCGTCGGAGATGCGGTTGCGCTCGCGCCACGGCCGGCCAGACGCAGACCTCGCAGCTCCACCCAGAGTTCCGGGTAAGCTGCGCGGCCGCATGGCCGTCGAACGCACGCTCATCCTCGCCAAGCCGGACGCCGTCGGGCGGAACCTCGCCGGTGAGATCGTCGCGCGCTTCGAGCGGCGCGGCCTGAAGCTGCGCGCTGCCCGCCTGATCACCGCATCCCGGGAGCTCGGCGAGACGCACTACGCCGAGCACAGCGAGAAGCCCTTCTTCGGCGAGCTCGTCGACTTCATCACCTCCGGCCCCACACTCGCGTTCGTGCTCGAGGGCGAGGGAGCGATCCTGACGGCTCGCAAGACGATCGGAGCGACGAATCCGTCGGACGCCGATCCCGGGTCGCTGCGCGGTGAGTTCGCGCTCGCGATGCCGAACAATCTCGTGCACGGCTCCGACTCGTCCGAGTCGGCCGAGCGTGAGATCGGCCTCTGGTTCCCCGACGGCCTCGTCTGAACGAGTCGATCGTCCTCGCGTCGACCTCGCCGCAGCGGTCGGCGATCCTGACGCAGCTCGGCATCCGCTTCGACGTGGTCGCCCCCGACTACGAGGAGACCCCGGGCGGCGATCCGCTCGAGCACGCCGCCGGCAAGGCACGCTCGGTCG
>DASZLW010000211.1:0-2380 GCA_035552175.1 Gaiellaceae bacterium
CGCGCTCGGGCCGGCCGACCTCGTCTTCGCAAACCACGTGCTGATGGGCGCGCCCGTCGGGGCCGCATCGGGGATGCCCTTCCGGGTCAAGGCGCACGGCTCCGAGCTCGAGTACTCGATGCGCGGCCGCCCGGAGCTCGAGGCGTGGGGGCGGCAGTCCCTCGCCGGCGCGGACGCCGTCTACGTCGGCTCGCAGCACATCCGCGAGGTTCTCGAGGAGGTCGCGGGCCACGTCGACTCCGTCCTCGAGGTGCCGCCCGGCGTCGATCTCGACGAGTTCGTGCTCCAGGAGCGCCCGGAGGCGCTCGCCGAGCTGCTGGACGAGGCCAGCCGGGACCGTCCGAACCCGGGGAACGCCGAGGAGCGCCTTCCCGACGAGGACAACGCCGCGCGGTTCGAGGCGTTCTTCGCCGACGATGTGCCGACGGTCGTCTACTTCGGGAAGCTGATCGAGAACAAGGGCGTCCAGCTCGTCCTCGAAGCGCTCGACGGGCTCGACGCGCGCGCCGTGATCGTGGGGTTCGGCGACTACCGCGAAACCCTCGGGGGATTGGCGGAGGCCCACCACGAGCGGGTGCTCTTCACGGGTCCGCTCGAGCACCGCCACCTCGTCCATCTGCTGCCGCTCTGCGATGTCGCGGTCGTCCCGTCGATCTTCCCGGAGGCGTTCGGGATGGTCGCGGCCGAGGCCGCCGCGGCCGGCTGCCCGCCGCTCGTCGCCCGGCACAGCGGGCTCGCCGAGATCGCCGCCGGCCTCGAGTCCGGCTACCCGGAGAAGCTCCGCCACCTCGCGGGATTCCGGTCCCGAGACGTCGCCGATCTGCGCGCAAAGCTCGTGGAGCTGCTCGAGCTCCCGCGTCCGGATCGAGAGCTGCTGCGCGCGGCCGCGAGGCGCACGGTCGAGGAGCGGTGGTCGTGGGCCGGAGTGGCCGCGCGCCTGCTCGCGCCGGTCGCGTAGCCTTTCGCGCCCATGGGAGAGGAACAGCGGCTTTCACCCGAAGAGCAGCTCGCGACGGCGCGGGAGGCTTTCGAGAACGGCACCGATTTCACGGTCGCGGTCGAGGAGGAATTCGCGCTGCTCGACGCCGGGACGCTCGACATGGTCAACCGCTTCGAGGACGTCCAGGCCGCCGCCGCCGGCACCGAGGTCGAGCCGCATCTCGTCGGCGAGCTGATCGCCTCGGAGGTCGAGGTTCGCACCGGCAAGTGCGCGGGCTTCGCCGAGGCCGGCGAGAAGGTCGCGGAGCGCCGGACGCAGCTCGCCGGGATCGTCCGCGAGCTCGGGATGGAGCTCGGTGGGACCGGCACGCACCCCTGGGCCCGCTGGCAGGACCAGCGGATCATCGACACGCCCCACTACCGGCGCAACGACCAGCTCCTTCGCTACGTGGTGTGGCGCAACAACACCTTCGGCCTCCACGTGCACGTCGGGATCCGCGGCGGGGACCGGGCGATCGCGGTGTGCAACACGCTGCGGAACTTCCTGCCGGAGCTGCTCGCGCTCTCCGCGAGCTCGCCGTTCGTGGAGCGCGTCGATTCCGGCCTTCATTCCGCGCGGACGCAGATCTTCACGCGCACCTTCCCGCGCTGCGGGATCCCGGACACCTACCCGGGATGGAAGGGCTTCGAGGACTACGTCGCGTTCCTCTACCGCACCCGGTCGATCGACGAGCACACCCAGCTCTGGTGGAGCGTGCGGCCGCACCTGGCCTATCCCACGGTCGAGATCAGGATCTGCGACGCACAGCCGGACCTCGGGGACGCGCAGAGCCTCGCCGCGCTCGCCTACGCACTCGCGGTGCGCGTCGCGCGGGCCGTCGACGAGGGCGAGCCCCTTCCCGACCTGCCGAACCGGATGCTCGAGGAGAACATGTGGCGCGCGATCCGCTGGGGGCTCTCGGGCGAGCTTCTCGACTTCGCCCGCGGCGAGCCGATCCCGGCCCGAGCGCGGATCGAGCAGCTGCTCGAATGGGTCGCGCCCGTCGCCGCCGAGACCGGTGCGGCCGCGTATCTCGGCATTCCTGCGGCAAATGCGGCCGAGCGCCAGCAGGCGCGGTGGCAAGATGGGGCGACACTCGAGCAGATCTACGCCGTCGAAGGAAGGGCCGGTGAGCGAATTGGCTGACGAACCGCAGGATTCCGAGGACCAGGGGCACGAGGGGCAGGACCATGAGGGTCACGATCACGAGGGCCATGATCACGAGGGCCACGATCACGAGGGTCACGACCACGAGGGGCACGACCACGAGGGCCATGACCACGGCGACGACGCGATGGCGAACGAGGCGATCGCGGCGATGATGGACACGATCCGGAGCTCGAAGGTGGTCGAGATCGTCGTCTCGTCGATCTCGACCTTCGCGACGGTGGCCTACGCGAA
>DASZLW010000212.1:0-4959 GCA_035552175.1 Gaiellaceae bacterium
CTGGTATGCGTTCACGACTCAGGCAAGTGAGGTCTCCGAGAAACCGAGGTCGCCTCGAATCGACCGCAGCGCGACGTTCACGATCGTCGTGTCGAGGACGATCATCAGCGTGCCGAGGCACAGGGTGTAGAGCGCGAACCAGTTTCTGCGGTTTTCGGTCATCGGAAGCTCCTTTCGTCGGTCTCAGAGCTTCAGACCGAGGGCGGCGGCAAAAATCATCGGAGCCGCGGGCGCAGCTAGCCGTGAAACACGAGCGGCAGGCCGAACAGCGGGAACAGGCGCTCGGTGTCGAGGAAGAAAGTGAGCTCGCCGATCCGCCCGTTCTCGAGCTCGACGACCTGGAGCGCCCACGGCTCGAAGCCTCCGTCGGCGCTCGGCTTGTACTGCCCGAACGCCGGGGAGCCGTTCGCCGCCCCGACGGGAATCACACGCGACCCACGGCAGCCGATCCCGGGCCCGAACCACCACGCGAGCACGTCGTCGCGACCCTGGAGCCACATGTCGAACGGCGGCATCGACTGCGACGCGTCCTCCTGGATCAGCGCCGTCAGCGCACCGATGTCGTAGCGCTCGAACGCCTGGACGTACCGCTCGAGCAGCTCCCGGTCGGACGGTGTGAGCTCGAGCAGTGCGGGCTCCGGGGAAGCCTCGGGGCTCGGATGGTGGTCGGCCAGTGTCGCGCGCGCACGCTGGAGCGCGCTGTTCACCGAGGCGACCGACGTCTCGAGCAGCTGAGCGACCTCGGATGCACTCCACCTGAGCACCTCGCACAGGATCAGCACCGCGCGCTGGCGCGGCGGGAGATGCTGCAGCGCGGCGACGAACGCGAGCCGCACGGTCTCTCGCGCGACTGCGACATCCGCCGGATCTCCTTCGCCCGTGAGGATCATCGTGTCGGGGAGGGGCTCGATCCACGTGACCTCGCCCGGGATGTTCAGGTTGGCCTCGATCGGCTCGACCGCCGGCCCGAGATCCATCGGCCGGGCCCGGCGCTTCCGTCCCTCGAGCATGTCCAGGCAGACGTTCGTCGCGATCTTGTACAGCCAGGAACGGAGCGCCGCCCGGCCCTCGAAGCGGCTCAGCCCCTTCCAGCCGCGGACGAGCGTGTCCTGGACCGCATCCTCGGCGTCGAACGGGGAGCCGAGCATCCGGTAGCAGTAGGCGGTGAGCTCGGCGCGGTGCTGCTCGAGATCGCCGAAAGCCGGTGCGAGGGCGGCTGAGGACACGTTTTCGATCCTACCGATGAGTTTCGCCCAGAGAGGAGGTCTGAACCCGTGATGGCCCTGTTACGGGCGCATGACGACCGCGAGGGCGCGGCCGAAGAACTCGTTCTCGTCAGCCGTCCCGACCGAGATGCGGATCGCGTTCGGCGCGCCGAACTCGCCGAGCGGCCGGACGATCACGCCCTCTCGCAGGAACCGCTCGAACAGGACGGCGGCGCTCTCCTCGAGCTCGACGTAGAGGAAGTTGCCGACCGCGCCCGGAACGGGCTCGAGCCCGTTCGCCCGGACGATCTCGGTGAGGCGGGCGAGGCCCTTGGCGTTGAGGGCGCGTCGGCGGGCGATCTCGGCGTCGTCGTCCATGCTGGCGACCGCCGCGACCTGCGCGCTCGTCGTGATGTCGAACGGCCGGCGCACCTTGCCCATCGCCGCACAGACATCCGCGGGGCCGACGGCGTAGCCGACGCGCAGGCCTGCGAGGCCGTAGATCTTCGAGAACGTCCGCAAGACGAGCACCCGCCGGCCTCCCCGGAGATACGTCTCGACTGCGTCCGGGTAGTCGGGCCGGTCGATGTACTCGAAGTACGCCTGATCGACGACGGTCAGGACATGCTCCGGAACCTGCGCGACGAACGCGTCGAGCTCGTCCTTCGTGTTCATCGTGCCCGTGGGGTTGTTCGGGTGGCAGACGTAGACGAGCTTCGTTCGCGGCCCGATCGCGGCGCCGAGCGCGTCGAGGTCGTAGGTGTGCTCCCGAAGCGGCACCCTCGTCGAGGTCGCACCCTGCTTCGCCGCGTAGATCTCGTAGCTCGGGAACGACGGCCAGCCGCAGACGATCTCGTCCCCCGGCCCCAGCACCGCCTGGCTGAGGAGATCGAGGCAGCCGTCGGCGCCCGACCCGGCACACGTCTCCTCGACGTGAACCCCGTGGCGCGCGGCGATCGCCTCGTGCAGCCGCACGGCCCCGCCGTTCGGGTACCGGTTCAGATCCTCCTGCGAGCGGGCCATCGCCTCGAGCGCCGCCGGGAAGGGCGGGAACGGCCCCTCGTTCGCGGCCAGCTTCACGATCCGCTCGAGCCCGAGCTCGCGCTGCAGATCCTCGAGCGGGCGGCCCGTCACGTACGGCGCGAGCGCGTCGACCTCCGGGCGGAAGAAGGAACCGGTCACGACCACAAACTACAAGTGCTTGGCCATCAGGATCACGTCGGTGAGGCTTCCGTCGGATCGCCTGTAATGCGCGCGGCGGAGCCCCTCTTGCGCGTACCCGAGCTTCTCGTAGAGAGCGATCGCAGGAATGTTGTGCGGGAAGACGTGAAGCTCGAGCTTCGTGATCCGGGCGCCATCCGCCCAGATCTCGGCCTCCTTCATCAGCAGCGAACCGATCCCCTTGCGGCGCTCGGACAGGGCGACCATCAGACCCAGGTCGGCGACGTGCTTGCTCGACGGATGGGGATCGCGCATCAGGGAGAGGCGGCCGACGAGCTCGCCGCCCTCGAGCTCGGCCACGTACAGCGCCGCATCCGGGTGGCGGTTGAGTGCCCGGATGTAGCGGCGTTCGTCGCCGGCGCTCCGCCAGCGGGCATCCGCGAGGAGCCATCCCTCCTCCTCCGCCGCGACGGCGCCGGCGAGGACGACGAGTCGGGCGGCATCACCCGGAACTGCGGGCCGGACGCGCGCCGCCATCAGCTCTCGCCGACGAGGATGCCGGCACCTCCGCGGCGCGGGTCGCCCGCGGCAGCCGCGGAGCCGTCGGGAAGCACCTCGACAGCCGCGGCGCCGCCGAAGAAGAGGTTACGGTCTCTCCAGCGGACGAGGTCGTATCCGAGCTCGTCGAGACGGTCGAGCTCCGGCGGCTCATGGCCTCCCTCGCAATGGACGTGCGGCTCGTCGACGTAGATGCGGGGTGCGTTCACCGCGTCCGCGACCCCGAGGCCGTGCTGAAGGACGTTCACGACGATCTGCATGATCGCGCCCCGGAGCCTCGCCGAGCCGGCGCTTCCGACGACGAGCCGCGGGCGGCCCTCGGGCGTGAGGGCGATCGTCGGAGCCATCATGCTCGTGAGGCGCCGCGCCGGCCGCCGCGTGCGGCCGCCGACGAGGTCGTACTCGCCGAGCATGTTGTTCAGATAGATGCCCGTCCCGGGCACGACGACGCCCGAACCGGAGCCGGTCGAGGCGGAGAGCCCCGCGGCATTGCCGTCGCCGTCGATCACGGAGATGTGCGTCGTCCCGTTGGCGGCGGGGTCGGGCGCCCCGGCGAGGTGACGTTCGATCCGGCGTTTCGCCCCGCGAAGCGAGTCGGGCGCGAGCAGCCGGGTCGCGGCGCCGCCGCGATGGAGGTCGCGCGAGAAGCCACCGCCGCGGGCCCGGCCTTGCTCGCGCATCACCTCTGCGAGAGTGGCGATCGCCGCTGCACTGCCCGCGGTTCTGGAAGGGAGGCGGGCGAGGAGCGCGAGCCCGTATGCGATCAGGACGCCTCCCGCGGAGGGCGGCGGGTTCGAGAGGACGTCGTGGGCTTCGAACTGCACGCGGACAGGCCTCCGCCAGACGACGCGGAAGGCCGCGAGATCGTCGAGCGTCAGCTCTCCTCCGCCGTCGCGGACCGTTGCGACGATCGCGCGAGCGCGTTCGCCGCCGTAGATCGCGGCCGCACCTCGCCGGGCGATCGCCGCGAACGAGTCCGCGAGGTCCGGCAGGCGCAGGCGGTCGCCCGCGACGAGCACCGCGCCCTGGGGGCTGCTGTAGATCCGGCGCGCCTCGTGACTGAAGCGGATGATCGGGTCGAGCATCGCGTGGATCTCCGCTTGCTGCGTCGTCACCTCGATGCCGTCGCGGGCGAGCTCGGTCGCCGGCGCGAGCAGCTCCTGCCACGGCATCCGGCCATAGCGGCGGTGCACGGCCTCGAGCCCGGCGACGGCGCCGGGAACCGCGACCGTCGCGGGGCCGATCAGGAAGGGCTGCCTCGTCGGCGCGTCGTCGCCGAAGCCGACGTCGATTGCCTGCATCTCTCCGCCACGCGGCCTCTTCAGCCCCAGGCCGGGAGTCGACACGTAGAAGTCCGCAAGGCGGGTGCTGCGGTCACGGGCCCGGTGGACGATCATGAAGCCGCCGGCGCCGAGCCCGGTCAGGAAGCTCTCGGTGACCATCCCGGCGAAGGCGGCCGCGACGCACGCGTCGACGGCGTTGCCTCCCTCCTCGAGCACCCGTGCACCCGCCCGGACGGTCAGCGGATGGCCCGCGGCCACCGCACCCTTCATGGGCCGGAGCCTACTGACGACGGCCATCCACGTCAGAGTCCCGCCGGAGACGGGCCTCGACATCCACGCGACAGCTCTAGCCGCTGAGGAACGAAGGCGCTTCGAACGGATCGGACGAGCGGACACCGACCCCTGCGAGCGGGCGCATCGTCTTGCGCGGCCCGCCGAGGCCCGTCGCGATCACCGTGATCCAGATCTGGCCGGTGAGGCGACCGTCGATCGTGGCTCCGAAGATGATGTTGGTGTCGTCGGTCGCCGCCGCGCGGATCACCTCCGCCGCCTCGTTCACCTCGTAGAGCGACAGGTCGTCGCCGCCCGCGATCGAGAGCAGGATGCCGCGGGCGCCGGTGATCTCGGTCTCGATCAGCGGGCTCCTGAGGGCGCGTTCGGCCGCCTCGCGGGCACGCGTCTCGCTGTTGCCCTCGGCGAAGCCGATGCCCATGAGCGCCGAACCGGCGTCCTTCATCACCGTGCGGACGTCG
>DASZLW010000213.1:0-18536 GCA_035552175.1 Gaiellaceae bacterium
CGCCGCACGGACGGGCCGGTTGAGCACGAGAACGCAGCCGAACGCCGATACCGGGTCGGACGCGAGGGCGCGCTCGTAGGCCTCCTCGATCGAGGCGGCGACCGCGACGCCGGCCGGGATCGCATGCTTGACGATCACCGCCGTGGGCTCGTCGAACTCGCGCGCGATCCGCCGCGCGCCTTCCAAGTCGGCGAGGTTGTTGTAGGAGAGCTCCCGGCCGCCGAGCTGGTTGACCCGCGACAGCAGGTGCTTCCGCGAGCCGACCTCTTCGTAGTACGCGGCGGTCTGATGCGGGTTTTCACCGTAGGCGAGGTCGGCGATCTTCCGGAACGTCAGCGTCAGCTGCTCCGGGAAGTACTGATCCTCCGCGAACCACCGGGCGATCGCCGCGTCGTAGGCCGCGGTGACCGCGAACGCCTCCGCTGCGAGGGCACGACGCGTCTCGGCGGAGAGACCGCCCTCGCGAAGCTCCGCGACGACCGGGTCGTACTGCTCCGGGCGACAGACGGGCGCGACATGCGCGAAGTTCTTCGCGGCGCCGCGAAGCATCGACGGCCCTCCGACGTCGATCATCTCGATCACGTCGCCCTCGTCGACTCCCCTGCGCCCGGCGAGCGACGCGAACGGGTAGAGGTTGACGCACACGACGTCGAACGGGGCGATCCCGTGCTCCGCCAGCGTCTGCCGGTCCTCGTCGAGGTCGAGCCGAGCCAGGATCCCGGCGTGGATCGCCGGGTGGAGGGTCTTCACGCGGCCGCCGAGCATCTCGGGAGCCGACGTCACGTCCTCGACCCGGGTCACCTCGAACCCGTGCTCCTCGAGGAAGGTCGCCGTCCCGCCCGACGAGACGAGCTCGAAGCCGAGCTCGCGCAACCCGCCCGCGAACTGCTCGATGCCATGCTTGTCGTAGACCGAGAGCAGCGCCCTCACCGGACGGTGCTCCTTTCGAGCATCGCGGTGACGACCGCGGGAAGGAGTCGGTGTTCGACGGCGTGGATGCGCTCGGGGAGCGTGTCGCGCGGTTCGACCGGAACCGGCTCCTGCCTCATGACCTGACCGGTGTCGAGGCCGGCATCGACGAGGTGGACGGTCACGCCTGTCGTCGCGACGCCCGCCGAGAGAGCATCGTCGATCGCGTGCGCACCCGGAAAGGCGGGCAGCAGCGAAGGGTGGACGTTCACGATCCGGCCGGGGAAGCGAGCGAGGAAGGGCTTCGTGAGCAGGTGCATGTAGCCCGCGAGGACGACGAGCTCCACGCCGAGATCCTCGAGCCATCTCGCCATGACGAGATCGCGCTCCTCACGGTCGACGTGGCACTCGAGGCCGAACACGGCGGTCGGGATCCCGGCGCTACGGGCACGCAGTAGAGCGTAGGCGTCCTTCCGGTTGGAGCCGACTGCGGCGATCGGCAGCTCGGCGTCGATCAGCGCCTGCAGGTTCGATCCGTTGCCCGAGACGAGGACGCCGATCACGCGATCCGCCCGATCACGAGCTCGCCCGGCGCGGGGTCGGCGACGACGGCGCACCAGCCGATCCCGAGATTGAAGACGCGGCGGAGCTCGTCCTCGGTCACGTGCCCGGCGAGCCAGGCGAAGACCGGAAGCCGCGGCCAGGAGTCCCAGTCGATCTCCGCGCTCCTTCCTTCCGGGAGGACGCGGCTCAGGTTGCCGAGGATCCCGCCTCCCGTCACGTGCGCGAAGGCCCTGGCGCGGCTGCGAAGCGCTCGCGCCTCCGAGAGGTAGAGGCGGGTCGGGGCAAGGAGGTCGGGCCCTGCGTAGTCGTCGGTCTCGAGGATCCGCCGGATCAGGGTGAAGCCGTTCGCGTGAGCCCCTGCCGAAGGGAACCCGATCACGGCGTCGCCGGCCGCCACTGTCCGGCCGTCGATGAGGTCGGCCGCATCGACGATGCCGACGCAAGTGCCGGCGAAGTCGAGCTCGCCCTCGCGGTAGATGCCGGGAAGCTCGGCGGTCTCGCCGCCGACGAGCGCGACTCCCGCCTCGCGGCACACCTCCGCGGCACCCTCGACGAGGTCGGCCACCTGGTCGAGATCGAGCTCGGCCGCCGCCACGTAGTCGAGCAGCATCAGCGGTTCGGCGCCGGTCGTCAGCACGTCGTTGATGCAGTGCGCCGCGAGATCGCGGCCACAGTCGCGCAGTCGGCCCCGGAGCCGCGCCAGCATCAGCTTGGTCCCGACACCGTCGGTCGAGGCGGCGAGGAACCGGTTCCCATCGAGCGGGTGAAGCCCCGCGAACGCGCCGAAACCGGTCGCGCCTGTCGACTGGACGGCGGCGCGGAGGCGGCCGACGACCGCGTCTGCCGCCGCGAGCGAGACACCGGCATCCGCATAGGTCGGCCCGTTTCGAGTCACGTTCTGAGTCTACGGTCCGCGTTCGCGCTTCAGCGACGTTCGATCGGGGGATGCCGATGGTTCTGCCGCCGTGCGCCGGCTGTCTGCAGGAACACTTCAGAGGTGCTCGCCTCGGCCGCCACCACCTGGAACCTCGAGCCCCTCCAGCTCGCTCCGACGCTCGTCGCGGCGCTCCTCTACCTCCGGCGCGCGCGGACGCTCGCCCGGCGTGGCTTTCCGGTGCCCGGGTGGCGCCAGTTCCTGTTCTGGCTCGGGATCGGGCTCGTCGTGATCGCGCTCAACTCGCCGATCGACGAGCTCGGCGAGAAGGACTTCTTCTTCATCCACATGGGCCAGCACGTCCTCCTCGGCGACCTCGCGCCGCTCTGCTTCGTCGCCGGGCTCACCGGCCCGGTGCTCCGGCCGGTGCTCGCGCTCCGGCCCGTCGATCGGCTGCGCTTCCTCACCCACCCGCTCGTCGCCCTGCCGATCTGGGCAGTCGACCTGTGCGCCTGGCACGTCCCGTTCCTCTACCAGGCGGCTCTTCATCACAGCGAGGTCCACGCCCTCGAGCACGCGATGTTCTTCACGTGCGGCGCGCTCATGTGGTCGCCCGTGCTCGAGACCCTGCCGGCGCCGGCCTGGTTCGGAACCGGCTGGAAGCTCGGCTACATCGTCGCGGTTCGCTTCATCGAGACGATCCTCGCGAACATCTTCATCTGGTCGACGACGATCTTCTACCCGTGGTACGTCCACCCGAGACCGATGTGGGGCATCAGCGCCATTCACGACCAGAACATCGCGGGCATCGTGATGATGGGCGAAGGCGGCCTCGTGACGCTCGGGGCGATCGCGTGGCTCTTCCTGCGGCTGGCGTCCGAAGGCGAGCTCAAGCAGCAGCTGATCGAACAGGGCCTCGACCCGGTCCAGGTCGCGCGCGCGGTCAGATACGGGCGCGCGAAGGCCCTCGGCGACGGCGCACCCTGACGTCCGGACCCTGAGGCGACCGCCTTCCGCCGGATGCGCGCTCGGGCGCGTGCCGTGCGGATAAGACGGGAGGAGAATCGAGCAGGTTTGCCGGCTCAGCGGGCGCGGACGGGCTCGAACCGGAGCTTCTCCGACGCCTCGGGGACGCGCGTCGGGTACTCGCGCGTCAGGCACGCGCGGCAGAGCGCCGACCTAGGCTTCTCGGTCGCGGCCTGGAGGCCGTCGAGGGAGAGGTAGGCGAGCGAGGTCGCTCCGATCGCCTCGCGCACGCCCTCGACGGTGTTCCCGGCGGCGATCATCTCCTTCTCGCTCGCGAGGTCGATGCCGTAGTAGCAAGGCGAGATCACGGGCGGCGAGGAGATCCTCACGTGAACCTCCGCGGCGCCGGCGTCGAAGAGCATCTGCACGATCTGCCGGGTCGTCGAGCCTCGGACGATCGAGTCGTCGACGATCACGAGCCGCTTCCCTGCAACCTCCGCGAGCGGGTTGAACTTCATCCGGATCCCCTGGTCACGCATCCCCTGCTCGGGCTGGATGAAGGTGCGGTGGACGTACCGGTTCTTGATCAGGCCCTCGCTGAACGGGATGCCGGCCGCGCGCGCGAAGCCGATCGCGGCCGGCGTCCCCGAATCCGGAATCGGCAACACGAGGTCGGCCTCGACGGGCGACTCCGCGGCGAGCCGCGCGCCCATCCGCACTCGGGCGGCATGCACTTCGACCCCGTCGAGGCGCGTGTCGGGGCGTGCGAGGTAGAAGAACTCGAAGATGCAGAGGGCGCCGCCGTCGGCGCGGTCGAGCACCTGCCGCGACTCGAGCCCGTCGGGGCCCGCGACGACGAGCTCGCCCGGGCGGAGATCGCGGTCGAACCTCGCCCCGAGGAGATCGAGCGCACAGGTCTCGGAGGCCACGACCGGGTCGTCCCCGAGCCAGCCGAGGGCGAGCGGGCGGAAGCCGTGCGCGTCGCGGAAGGCGAACAGCTGCCCGTCGGCGAGCCCGACGACCGTCGCGGCTCCCTCGATCCGCTCGAGAGCACCGGCCGCGGCGTCGATCAGGGGGCGGTCGTCCGCTGCGATGATCGCCGCGATCACCTCGCTGTCGGAGGTCGAGGCGAGCCTCGGCGCCAGCTCGTCTCGAAGAGCGTCCGCGTTCGTGAGGTTGCCGTTGTGCCCGAGCGCGACCGTCCGGGCCGTCCCGTGGTGGATCAGCGGTTGCGCGTTCGCCCAGGCGTTCGATCCGGTCGTCGAGTAGCGCGTGTGGCCGATCGCCAGGTCGCCGTGGAGCCCCGAGAGCTTCTGTTCGTCGAAGACCTGCGCGACGAGGCCGAGGTCCCGGAGCGCCGTGAGCCGCCCCTGCTCGGACACGGCGATGCCGGCCGACTCCTGGCCGCGATGCTGGAGGGCGTAAAGGCCGAAGTAGGCGAGCCGGGCGACGTCGCGGCCGGGTGCGCTGATGCCCACGACCCCGCACATCAGATCGTCCCGAGCTCGACGGTGTCCGGCCAGTCGGGAGCCGTTCCGCCGGGGCCGAGCGCGACGATCACGCCGGGGCCGTCGGGGCAATCGAGGTCGGCGTCGATCCCGCTCCACGCCGCGGCCTCGCGCAGTGCGAGCGCCGCGCCGCCGTCGGAGACGTCGTGGGCGAGCGTGAAGCGGGGGGCGTTCTGCCAGACGACCCGCACGAGCTCCGCGCCCTCGCCGCGGAGGAGCACGACGCGGTCGCCGTGCTGCCAGCGATCCGGGATCCGGGTCACGTCCTCGACGAGCCCGACGCAGCCGACGATGGGCGTCGGCGGGATCGGCCGCCCGCCTGTCTCGTTGTAGAGCGAGACGTTCCCGGAGACGACCGGGATGCCGAGCTCGTTCGCCGCGGCCGCGATCCCGTCGATCGCACGGGAGAGCTCCCAGGCGATCTCGGGCCGCTCGGGATTCCCGAAGTTGAGGCAGTCGGTGAGGGCGATCGGCTCCCCGCCGGCGCAGGCGACGTTGAGCGCAGACTCCATCACCGCGCTCCAGCCTGCGCGGAATGGATCGCGCTCTCCGAGCGGCGGGCCGTCGAGCGAGACGGCGATCCCGCGGGTTCCCTCGAGCCGGAGCACCGCCCCGTCGAGACCGGGCCGCCGCACGGTGCGGGAGCCGACAAGCTGGTCGTACTGCTCGAAGACCCACGTCTTCGGCTCGGCGTTCACCGGTGCCGGAGGCGGCGGCAAGGGCACGGCACGCTCCTCCAGCTCGAGCTCGTACCGCGGGGTCTTCCCGGTGAGGAGCTCCGCGTCGATCCCGCCGACGAGCTGGTCGGCGAAGAACGCGCGCAGCTCGCCGTGGTCGGTCACCTCGCCGATCACGGTGCACGGAAGCTCCCAGCGGGCGCAAGCCGCTTCGACCTCGGCGAGCCGGGCGGGCTCGACCACCGCGACCATGCGCTCCTGCGACTCCGAGATCATGATCTCCCACGGCTCGAGGTCTGGCTCGCGCAGCGGGACGCGGTCGAGATGGACGTCGACGCCTGCTCCCGCCGCCGCCATCTCCGCGAGTGACGACGCGAGCCCGGCGGCGCCGCAGTCCTGGAGGCCGACGACGAGGTCGCGCTCGACGAGATCGAGCGAGACCTCGATGATCGCCTTGCCGCGAAACGGATCGCCGATCTGAACCGACGGCCGCTTGTCGCCCGAGCCCTCGAGATCCTGACTCGCGAGCACCGAGGCACCTCCGATCCCGTCGCGCCCCGTCAGCGCGCCGTAGAGGACGATCGCATTCCCGGTGCCGGTTGCCTTCGCGCGGAGCACCCGCTCGACGGGGAGCAGCCCCACGCACATCGCGTTCACGAGCGGATTTGCGGCATAGGCGTCGTCGAAGACCGTCTCGCCCCCGACGTTCGCGACGCCCACGGAGTTCCCGTATTGCCCGATGCCCGCCACGGCGCGCCTGAAATGCCAGTCGGGCGCACCGAAGCGGAGCCCGTCGAGGAGCGCGATCGGTCGGGCGCCCATCGCGACGACGTCACGGAGGATCCCGCCGACGCCCGTCGCAGCCCCCTGGAACGGCTCGACGGCCGTCGGGTGGTTGTGCGACTCGACCTTGAAGGCGACGGCAAGTCCGCCGCCGACGTCGACCACCCCGGCGTTCTCGCCCGGGCCCTGGAGGACGCGCCTTCCCGCTGACGGAAGGCGCCGGAGCAACGGGGCGGAGTGCTTGTACCCGCAGTGCTCGGACCAGAGCACCGAGAACACTGCAAGCTCGAAGTCGTTCGGTCCGCGCCCGAGAAGCTCCCGGATCCGGGAGAACTCCCAGTCGGTCAGACCGAGCGCACGGTGTAGCGGCTGCGAAACGGCTGCGCCCAGGGATTCAGTGTATCCGGGGCGTTCGGACAGGCCGCCGCCCGACCGTCCGGCGCGCGCTCCCGGAGCGGCGGCGTCACTCGATCGAGGGAGGATGGCCTCGAAGAGCTTTAGCTCCATTCGAGTGATTCCCGTGGAGGCCGGAGGGCCGATTCAGACCGGGACGGTCATCACGTCGACTTCTCGGACGCCTCATCCATGCGCGGCACCCTCGCCATCCTCGCCACCCTCCTCTGCGTCTTCCTCGCCGCCGCCCCGGCCGAGGGAGGCAGCACCGCTGCGGCCGGGTGCGGCGTGCAGTCCTACTCCTACGCCGGCCTCCAGGCGAGCAACAAGGCACACGGCATCTCGGCCACACTCGACACGACGAGCGCTCCGGCCGTCTTCGACGGACATGTCGGCGGCTGGGTCGGCGTCGGCGGAACGACGGCGGGCCCGGGCGGTCAGGCCGAGTGGCTCCAGACGGGGCTCGCGGCATTCGCCTCCGACGACACGAGCGAGATGTACTACGAGGTGACCGTAGCCGGCTCCCGGCCGAGGTACGTCGAGCTGAGCCCGAGCGTCGCGGCCGGCGTCGAGCACAGGTTCGCCGTCCTCGAGATGGCCGGGAAGAAGTCCTGGTGGCGCGTGTGGGTCGACGGTACGGCCGTCAGCCCACCGATCTACCTCCCGGGCAGCGACGGTCGGTGGTACCCCCAGGTCGTCGGGGAGAACTGGAACGGCGATACCGGTGCCTGCAACGACTACTCCTACAAGTTCTCGAACGTCGCCCTCGCCCTGTCGAACGGCGGCTCCTGGCGCCCGCTCGAGCGGAGCTACACCTTCGAGGACGCGGGGTACCACGTCGTGCCGATCTCGAGCACGCCCCGCACGTTCCTCGCTGCGAGCCTCGCGGCCTAGTATCAGCCCGACAATCGGGGCCCGGGTCTACCTGCCGGAGGATGGAATCGTCGAATCTCGCCCCGTGGACCGCACACGCTACGCAGGAGGGCGAGATGGCTGGAACGAGGAAGTTCAGGCAGTTCGGCGGCGAAGACGTCGAAGCGGACGTGATCGGCTTCCGCTCGAGCGGTGAGCACTGGAACGAGTACCTCCTCGACGACGGAACGGTGTTCCGGATCAAGCTCGTCGTGACCGAGATCTCCCGTCTCAAGGATCGCTACGACGACAAGGGCGACCCGGTCTACGCCGCGAGCCACACCCAGGTCACCGCGGTCGACGTACCCGACGCCCTTCGCCGCCCAACGGCGGAGTAGCCGGCGCCGAGCTCCCCGGCGCTTGGGCACGCGCCCGCGCGACCCGCGCTGCGCCATCCCGGACTGCCTCCCGTAGCATCCGGAACATGACCAGATTCCTCCACACGATGGTCCGGATCACCGATCCGGCGAAGAGCCGCCGCTTCTACGAGGCGCTCGGGCTCGAGTTCCGGCGTGAGCTGCCGATCGTCCGCGACGGCGAGCTCGAAGCGACCAACTACTTCTTCGCCGCACCCGGGCAGGAAGAGGAGCTCGAGCTGACGTTCAACCACGACGGGCGCAGCTACGACCTCGGGACCGGTTACGGGCACATCGCGCTCGGCGTCGAGGATCTCGACGAGACACTCGCCCGGCTAAAAGGAGAGGGGATCTTGCCGGAGCGGGAGCCGTACCGTGTCCACGAGGGCGGCTCAAGGCTTTGCTTCGTCCGGGATCCCGATGGCTACCGCATCGAGCTCATCGAGCGCGCCGCCCGCTAGCTCGGTTCGAGCCCTGATCAAACGACCGGCTGGCTCGAGCGCGGGGCTGCCTGGGCCGATGATCTCCTAGCCGATGGACCTTCTCTTCCGAGCGATGACCGCGCACCGAGACGGCATGCCGCTGTTCGTCCGTACTCGTCGCGGCCTCTCCGACGTATCGGGCATCCCGATCAACGGTAACGCCACGCTCGACCCGAACCTCGGCGGCATCTCGGTCAGCGCAGGCTCCCCCGAGAACCTACCGCGCCACCGGCGGCCCCCGAAACATGGAGGCACCGGCCCCGACCCGATCTGGGAGCTCAGTCCGGCGGAGCTGCCGCGCTCTCTCGTCTATCGCGCTGACGGCCGGCAGCCCGACATCCACGGTTTTCTGGAGCCGAAGGAGACGATGTCGATCTGGGACTTCGAGAACGGACTCCTCACCACGCGACGAGCGTGGAAACGGATCGAGCCCGACCGAAGTGCACCAACGCGACTCGTCCTCGAGAAGAACGGCTCACCAAGATCGATCAGCGCGTTGGATGGCGCCTTCCAGGAGCCGATCACGGTGCCTGCACTCAGAGACGTTGTCGTCCTAGAACTGAAACTTCAGAACCGAGATGCAGTACAGCGAAAGCTCGAGCTCTTCCGGGAGACGCTTCGAGGCGCCGACCGAGAAACGGACGACGACGTCGTTCTCGAAGTCTTGGACTTCCTGGCTGGTTGGTGCCTTCCGCACGAACGGATCTAGCGCTTCGTGTCGACCAGGCTTGGGACTGGCGGAACTCGAGGCGGCGTACGGAAAACGAACGTCGTCGCAGCGGCAGCGAATAGGCTCTCCTTGTGCCATCGACGGTCAACGGGCTCTTCGGCGCTGCAAGCGTGTCGAGCGCCGGCGTGGTTTGCCGGGGTACCGGCCCCTCGCGAACGGTCGGTCTCGACCGCATCGAGCTCATCGAGCGGTCGGATTCGTAGGAGTGCTTCTCTACGACAGTCCGGTCTCGGGCAACTGCTACAAGGTGCGGCTGCTGCTCTCGCACCTCGGGATCCCGTTCGAGCGGCAGCCGCTCTCGGTGTCGGATCGCTCCAACCGGCCGGACGTACTCGGCGGCTTGAACCCTGCGCTCCGCGTCCCTACCCTCGTGCTCGACGACGGACGCTCGCTCGGCGAGTCGGGAGCGATCCTCTGGTACTTCGGCGAGGGAACGCCCTTCGTTCCCGCGGACAGGTACGAGCGCGCCCAGGTGCTGCAGTGGATGTTCTTCGAGCAGTACGACCACGAGCCCGCGATCGCGGTCGTTCGCTTCTGGGTCGCGTACTCCGGCCGTCCTGCGTCGGAGTTCGCCGACCGGATCGAGGAGCGTACCGCCGCAGGGCACAGGGCGCTCGCGGCGATGGAACGCCACCTCGACGGCCGCGACTACCTCGTCGGCGATGGCGTCACGCTCGCCGACATCGCGCTCTACGGGTACACGCACGTCGCCGAAGAAGGCGGGTTCGACCTGTCGGGGTATCCGGCGATCCGCGGTTGGCTCGCCCGCATCGCGGCGATGCCCGGGCACGTGCCGATCGACGCCTGAGCGGTCGATCCGTTCGGCCCGGGGGCGGTCACGCCGTTCGTGCCGCCCGCGTAGACCCGTTGCACTATTGACACAGTTTCGTGACGGACATGTGACACGTTCGTCGCTATGTTGTCTTTCATGACGACAAAGGCGAAAGCGATTCAGGCTTCGCGGATCTCGACGCCGTGGGGGCCGTCGACGCTCGTGGAGGAGGCCCGGGTGTCACAGTCCGCTGCAGACAAGAAGTTCGCGGCGTTGTTCCAGCTGCTCGAATCGCCTGCAGGCGAGCGATATGTCCGGATCGCGTATTCGACGGACGGCGTCGGGCGGCGCGGCCCCGTCACGCTCCGGGTGCGAGATCTCGAGAAGCTTCGTGCGGCGCTCGGAAAACGGCCGGAGCTCTCGGCGGCGCTGGGCTTCGATCGGGAGGATGCCTAGACGCTCGCCGCGAACGACAATCGAGCGGCATCGACGAGCGAGCCCAGGATCAGCGCTCCGTCGGTCGAGCCGAGCAGAGGATCGACGGCGTGTTCGGGGTGCGGCATCAGCCCGAAGACGTTCCCGGCCTCGTTGCTCACACCGGCGACGTCTGCGATGGAGCCGTTCGGGTTCTCGCCTTCTTCGTACCTGAGCAGGATCTGACCACGGGCGTCGAGCTCGGCAATCGTGTCCGGATCGGCGAACCAGCATCCGTCGCCGTGCTTGACCGGGATCGTCAGGCGTTGATCCGGCTCGCACCGGGCGGTGAACGGACCGCCGGTGGATCCGACGCGGAGTGCGACGTCGCGGCAGACGAACGAGAGCGACTCGTTGGGGCGAAGCGTGCCCGGGAGAAGCCGCGCCTCGGTGAGGATCTGAAAGCCGTTGCAGATCCCGAGCACGAACCCGCCATCGCCTGCGAACCGAGCAACCGCGGCCATGATCGGAGAGAAGCGGGCGATCGCCCCGCAGCGGAGGTAGTCGCCGTACGAGAACCCGCCGGGAAGGACGACCGCTGCGGTGCCGGGCGGAAGGTCTGTGTCCGTGTGCCACACGCGCCGGGCGTCCGCGCCGACGAGCCGGAGTGCACGCTCGGCGTCGCGATCGTCGTTCGACCCCGGGAAGACGACGACCGCGATGAGCGGGTCGTGATCGGCCGTCGCCGTCACGAGCTCGCCTGGAGCTCGATCTCGTAGCTTTCGATCAGGGGGTTCGCGAGCAGTTGCTCGCACATCCGCTCGACCTGGGCTCGAGCCTCGGTCGCGTCGGCCGCCTCGACCTCGAGCTCGACGAGCCGGCCGACACGGGCGTCGGCAACCGAGAAGCCGAGGTGTCGGAGGCTGCTCTCGACTGCCTGCCCCTGCGGGTCGAGGATCCCGGTCTTCGGCCGGACGAGCACCGTCGCCTTCATCCGAGCACGATCTCCGGGTCGGCGAGGTAGTCGTCGAAGGGAATCTCGGTCAGCTTCTCGAACGCCTCGACGTAACGGGCCCGCGTACCGTCGACGACATCGGTCGGAAGCTCCGGGCCAGGGGCGGTCTTGCCCCAGCCGAGCGACTCGCAGTAGTCGCGGACGAACTGCTTGTCGAAGGAGGGCTGCGGTCCGCCGGGCTCGTACTCGTCGGCCGGCCAGAAGCGTGACGAATCCGGGGTGAAAGCCTCGTCTGCGAGGACGAGCCGTCCGTCCTGGTCGACGCCGAACTCGAGCTTCGTGTCGGCAAGGATGATCCCGCGGCCGGCGGCGTACCCGGAGACGTGACGGTAGAGCTCCAGCGTGAGGCGCTCCGCCTCGTCGAACCGCGCCTCGCCGACGAGCGCGACGGCCGCGGCGCGGTCGATGTTCTCGTCGTGGCCGGTCTGCGCCTTCGTCGCCGGAGTGAAGATCGGCTCGGGCAGCTTGTCCGACTCGACGAGACCGGCGGGCAGCTTGTGGCCGCAGACCTCGCCGGTCGCGAGGTAGTCCTTCCAGCCCGAGCCGGCGAGGTAGCCGCGCACGACGCACTCGATCGGAAGCATCTCGAGCCGCCTGCACTCGGTCGACCGGCCGTCGGCGCCGAGGGCGAGCAGATGGTTCGGAGCGATCGACGACGTCTGGCCGAACCAGAATCCCGAGAGGCCGGTGAGGACGCGGCCCTTGTCCGGGATCTCCGTCGGCAGGACGACGTCGAAGGTGGAGATGCGATCGCTCGCGACGAGGAGCAGGCGCTCGTCGTCGAGTGCGTAGATCTCCCGGACCTTGCCGCTCGCGAGGTGGCTCGCAGTACCGGAGTGCGTGTCAGACATTCACCGGCTCCTTTCGGGTGAGGGCGTGCAGGCGGTCGAAGACCGTGTCGACGTGCTGCACGGTGGCGTCGAGGTCGAAGACGTCGTCGAGCGCCGCCGCATCGAGGCGCGCCGTCACGGCAGGGTCGGCGGTGACGAGCTCGCGGAAGTCGCGCTCCTCGTCCCATGCCGTCATCGCGCTCGCCTGGACGAGACGGTACGCCTCGTTGCGCGGCAGCCCGGACTCGACGAGTGCGAGCAGCAGCCGGTGCGAGAAGAAGAGCCCGTGTGAAGCGAAGAGGTTCCGCAGCATCCGCTCGGGATACACGACGACCCCCTCGACGATCCAGATGAAGCGGTCGAGCATGTAGTCGAGCGCGAGGAATGCATCGGGCAGGACGACCCGTTCGGCAGACGACTGCGAGATGTCGCGCTCGTGCCAGAGCGGCATGTTCTCGAACCCCACGATCGCCGCGGCGCGCACGACGCGGGCGAGGCCGCAGATCCGCTCGGCCACCTTCGGGTTCCGTTTGTGCGGCATCGCGGACGAGCCCTTCATCCCCCTGGTGAACGGCTCCTCGAGCTCGCGCACCTCGGTGCGCGCGAGATGGCGGATCTCCGTCGCAAAGCGTTCGAGGGACGAGGCGATCAGTGCCAGCGTCGCGAGAAGCTCGGCATGGCGGTCGCGCGCGATCACCTGCGTCGAGAGCGGATCCGGTTCGAGGCCGAGCCGCTCGCATGCCACCCGTTCGACCTCCGGTTCGAGGCCGGCGTACGAGCCCACGGTTCCCGAGAGCTGCCCGACCCGATTCGAATCGAGGGCGCGGGCGAGGCGGGTGCGGTCGCGGTCGAGCTCGAACGCCCAACCTGCGAGCTTCCAGCCGAACGTCGTAGGCTCGGCGTGGATGCCGTGCGTGCGGCCGATGCAGATCGTGCGCCGGTGCTTCTCGGCCTGCCGCGCGACCGCCTCGATCGCTCGGTCGAGCTCCGCCAGGAGCAGGCGGCCGGCGTCGAGGAGCTGGAGCGCGAGGGCGGTGTCGACGACGTCTGACGATGTGAGCCCGTAATGGAGCCAGCGACCCTCGGGCCCCAGTTGCTCGGCGACGGCATCGACGAATGCGGCGGTGTCGTGATCGGTGACGAGCTCGATCTCCGCGACACGTGCCGGCGTCGGCGTGCTCGCACCGGCGCGGATCGCGGCCACATCGGCGGCAGGGATCGTGCCGACCTCGGCCCACCCGTCGAGCGCCGCAAGCTCGACCTCGAGCCACCGGGCGAGCTTCCCCTCCTCCGACCAGATCCGTGCCATCTCGGGCCTCGAGTACCGGGCGATCACGAGAACATTCTAGAGAGGCCCCTGGCGAGCCTCGCCGGTTGGACGGGAGCTTCGCGTCAGCAGGCGAGGATGCGGGCCGCGAGGAGGGCGGCGTTCTTCGCGTTGTCGACTCCCACCGTCGCGACCGGTACGCCCGGCGGCATCTGGACGATGGAGAGGAGCGCGTCCATGCCGTCGAGGACGCTCATCGACGAGCGCAGCGGGACGCCGATCACGGGCAGGTCGGTGAGAGCCGCGACGACGCCAGGAAGTGCCGCGGCGAGACCGGCTCCGCAGATGAGGACGCGGAGGCCTCGACCGGCGGCCGCGCGGGCGTACTCGGCGACGGCGTCGGGAGTGCGGTGGGCCGAGCGCACCTCGAACTCCCAGGAGATCTCCCGGGCATCGAGCTCGTCCAGCGCCGCCTTCATGCGCTCGCGGTCGGATTCGGAGCCGACCAGGATTCCGACGACGGGGTCGCTCATGGACGCCGATACTAGTGAACGCCGGCCGCGATGTCCGTCCGGTACCGGGCCCCGTCGAAGGCGATTTTCGACGCAGCGGCGTAGGCGCGCTCGCGTGCCTCGGTCACCGTCGACCCTCGGGCCGTGACGGAGAGGATCCGGCCGCCGTTCGTGACGAGCTGCTCGCCTCGCATGGCCGTGCCTCCGTGGAAGACGAGCGCTCCGGCGGCCTCGGCCTCGGCGATGCCCGAGATCGCGACTCCGGCGTAGTCGCTGCGCGCGGGATACTCGGGCCCGGTCAGGACGACGGTCACGGCGGCATCCGCCGCGTCCGGCTGAACGATGTCGCCGGCCCGACCGTGCGCGGCGGCGGCGAGGGCGTCAAGGAGGTCTCCTTCGAACCGAGGGATCAGCACCTGGGTTTCCGGGTCGCCGAAGCGGGCGTTGAACTCGAGCACCCTCGGCCCGTCGTCCGTGAGCATCAGGCCGGCGAACAGGCAGCCGACGAACGGCGCGCCTCGCCTGGCGAGCTCGTCGAGGACGGGCTGATGGACGCGCGCGACCAGCTCTGCCGCGTCGTCCAGCCCGGCCGGCGGCGAGAACGCTCCCATCCCGCCGGTGTTCGGACCGACGTCACCGTCGCGGGCCCGCTTGTAGTCCTGCGCCATCCCCAGGTACCGCGCGCTGCGCCCGTCACACAGAGCGAAGAGCGAGACCTCGGGCCCTTCGAGGAGCTCCTCGACGACGACGGTCTCGCCGAGTGCGCGCGCCTGTTCGATCCCTGCGGCGAGCTCCTCCGGGGTGTTGCACACGAAGACGCCCTTCCCGGAAGCGAGCCCGTCTGCCTTCACGACGCACGGGGGGGTCGGGGGATCGAGACGCGCCGCGGTGGGGACGCCGGCCGCGTCCATGACGTCTTTTGCGAACGCCTTGGAGCCCTCGATCCGTGCCGCTGCGGCGCCGGGGCCGAAGACCGCGACTCCGGCGTGCCGGAGGTCGTCGGCGATCCCGGCGACGAGCGGCGCCTCCGGCCCGACGACGACGAGGTCGACGCCGACCGTGTGCGCGAGGTCGAGCAGCCCGTCGCGGTCGTCTGCCCGAACCGGATGGCAGTCGCCGATCGCCGCGATTCCGGGGTTCCCGGGGGCCGCGTGCAGCTGCGTCAGGGAGGGGCTCGAAGCAAACTTCCAGGCGAGCGCATGCTCGCGCGCGCCGGAACCGACGAGAAGCACCTTCACGCGGCCCGAGTCTACGTTCGCCGGCGGCGGAGCCGACATCGATCAGGGGCTGCCGACTCTTAACAGACAGTCGAGGCCGCCGTTGCGCGCTCAGCCGCGCCGCGGCTCCACCGCCAGGCGCAGGGCTCTTCGGCGGGCGGCACGACGGTGGACGAGGTGCTGCGCGTTCCGGGCGAGACAAACCGGTTTCTGAGTTTTTGCAACTCGAACACGTAGCCAATACGGTCGGATGACCGTGTTGGCGTAGAAGAAGACAGTCGAATCCGAAAGGGATTTGCTCTTTTTTCTTCTAAGGAGGAGGTTTTTGAAATGCGGATGAGGAAGATCATTCTCGTTGCAGCACTCGCTCTGGCGGCCATCCCGGCGGGTGCGCTCGCGGCGAAGCCGTCGCACCCGGCGACGCCTGCGAACACCAACCACTCGAGTACGACGGCAAACGCGACGTCGACGACCGGCAAGAGCAGCACCGGCAGCGTTCCGAACGTCACGTTCGTGCTGCGCGGCACGTTGACGTCGTACACCGCTTGGAGCAGCGGGACGAACGGCAGCGTCACGATCGCCGTCAAGAGCTCCAACGATGCGAATGCGCCCAAGGGAATGTCGTTGACGCTCGCTGTCGACTCCATGACCAAGGCGACGTTGCACAAGGGCAAGTTCGTCGCCGGCAGCAAGGGGATCGTCCGGTTCCGCGCTCCGAAGAGCAACACGACGTGGACGGGTCTGACCTCGACGCGTGTGATCGAGCAGGCGCCGGCCCACTGATGCGCCCGGCCTTCTCGGCGTTACGCGGCCGCCGCGGGGCGGCTTCGTAACGCCTGGAGGACGGTTCAACGCCCGCCACATGGGCCTGGTTCGAGGGGTCATTCCTCGAGCAGCACCTTGAACGCGAGCCGGCGCCCGAGCCCGCGGCGCAACGCGAGTGAGAACCAGAGGCGGGTCAGGTTGTCGATCAGGTCGAACGTGTCGACCCCGCCGACCCAGACCGGAACGAGCCCGACGTCGGAGATCAGGCGTTCGGCTACTTCGCGCGCGTGTCCGTCCTCCGCGCCGAACAGCAGGTCCGCGCGAACGCCGCCGACGACCGGATCGGCGAAGTTCTCCCAGCCGAGCGTGTTGAACGCTCGGACCGGGTGCGCCCCGTCAGCGAGCTCCTCGAGCGCGTGGAGCTTGCCGCTCCCGGTGACGTCGTTCGTCGCGTCGATCACGACCTTGCCTCCGAGCTTCTCGCCGAGAGAGTTGACGAGATCTCCGGCCGCAGCCCCCGGAAGGGCGAGCACGACGACGTCGGCATCTTCGACGGCGGTCGCGATGCTCGTCGTACCCGGGTTGTCCGGGCTTCGCACGCCGAAGGTGACGTCGTGCCCGGCGGCGGCCCATTTCGCGCCCAGCGTCGAACCGATGTTTCCGCGACCGATCACTGCGATGTTCATCTCGCGTCCTCCTCATCCAGGTTTACCGGGATTGTCGCGCGTGTCGATGTCGCACCGGGACAGGTGGGGCGAGCCTGGATCGTGCCCCGCGGCGGTCGGAGCGGCGCCGGCGATCTTGCCCGGGAGCCGCGCGACGTATCGTTCGACTCGTGTTCGCGGCGGAACTCCTGGCGGAGCTCGAGCGGCGGGTTCGTGCGGTCGCGGCTGGCAGAAGCACCCGCCTCATCGCGATCGACGGATGCGGAGGCTCCGGGAAGAGCACGCTCGCCCGGCAGCTCGCGAGCGTTCTTCCCGCGTCATCGGTCGTCGAGTTCGACGACTTCTACCTGCCGTCAGCCGACCGCCGGGAGCGGGCGAGGAGGGGAGATCGGGAGATCGGAGGCGACTTCGACTGGCGGAGGCTGCGCGACCAGGTGCTGGAACCGCTCGCCTCGGGCGCTCCGTGCCGGTACCGGCGTCACGACTGGGAGCGTGACGAGCCGGGTGTCCAGGCGACGGTTCCGGCGAGCGAGGTTGTGATCGTAGAGGGAAGCTACGTGACGAGACCCGAGCTGCGCGGCTACTTCGATCTCACGATCTGGGTCGAGGCTCCCCGCGAGTTGCGCCTCGAGCGCGGGCTCGAACGCGACGGTGAAGCGGCCCGCGAACGGTGGCTCGGCGATTGGATGCCCGAGGAGGATCGTTACGTCGCCGTCCAGAGGCCAGCCGATCGCGTCGACATCGTGGTCGACGGGAGCGGCGCCCAGGTTCCGTGACCGGTTCAGCGGTCGAGGCTCGAGATCGCCCGCACGGCCTGCGCGATCGTCTCCGTGGTGGCGTCGGGTTCGTAACGGTCCTCGAGCCAGGTTCGCCCCGGGCGATCCAGACACCGCGCAGCCCGGCGGCGATTGCGCCCGCGATGTCGGCGTCGGGGCGATCGCCCACCATCCACCCTCCCACGAGCGAGGCGCCGCAGGCGCGGGCGGCGATCGCGAACAACCGTGGCTCCGGCTTCCGGATGCCCTCGATGGCCGAGACCGCCCAACCGTCGACGAGCCCGGCGAGCCCTGCCGCGAGGAGGTTCGTCTCCTGCGCCACACAGTCGAAAACGCCGCTTCACCTCGGCGAAGAAGAGCTCGCGCGGCTTGAACCCATCCTCGTCGATGGTCTCGAGCCAGGCGAGCTCGAACTCCCTGAGCCCGTGCTCGAGGAGGAACCCGGAGGCCCACGCCCGGAAGGCCGCCTGCCGATCGATGAGCGTGTTGTCGAGATCGAAGAGGACGACACGCCTCGTCGCCTGGCTCGCCCGCGAGGACATCGGCCCAGAATAGGGAGTCGACGATCGGGAGTCGTTTCCTACGTGAGAACCCCGGCCTCGACGAGTGCGGGATCAGGTGCTCTCGGACCGCCGGTGCAATCGTCAACGTTGGGGCGGCGAACGCTCCCACCCAGGCCAGCGCGGCATGTTTGCTCACGAGGAGCAATCTGCCTCCGCGGACGATGGCGGCTCCGACCACGTGCAGAGGGCTCGTCACCGGGCTCCCGAGACAAGGTCGCTCGAGGAACGCCTGGACTGTGACGCTCTCAAGCGGGGACGTTGCGGTTCCCGTTACCGGCTCCCTGCCCTCCGCCCGGGGCTTCGTCGGCGCCGGCGGGGGTCGGGAAGTCGCCGAGTCCGCGCGCGTTCGAGTCCGGCGAGTCGGCCGCGGCCGCATCGCTCACGAGGTCGCTGAGCTTCACCCCCGTGCGGAGCGCGCGGGCGATCAGGCTCAGCTGCCCGGAGGCTGCATCCATGGCGCGGAGGAGCTTGACATGCAGCGGGTCATCCTCTGGATCCGACCTGCCGCGTCGGGGATCGAGGCAATGCCCGACGCGGGACGGACCTTCGCGAGCGCGGAGTTCGACTTCTCGACGAGCTCCTCGAA
>DASZLW010000214.1:0-16097 GCA_035552175.1 Gaiellaceae bacterium
GTCGACGACAAGCTGATCGAGGACATGACGATCCTCGGCATGCACAAGCACGACCTCTCCAAGCTGCCCGCGGGCTCGAGCTTCCTCGTGATCGAGACCGGGGGGGAGACCAAGGAAGAGGCAGACGAGAAGGGTCGCGCGATCATCAAGACCCTGGAGCGCTCGAGCGAGACCCGCGGGACGAAGCTCTACGACGACCCTGAAGGGGAGAAGCACATCTGGGAGGTGCGCGAGGCCGGCCTCGGCGCCACGGCCTTCATCCCCGGGAAGGCCGACACCCACGAGGGGTGGGAGGACTCGGCCGTGCCACCCGAACGGCTCGGGGAGTACCTGCGCGAGCTGAAGAAGCTGACCGACCGCTACGAGTACGAGAGCGCCGTCTACGGCCACTACGGTCAGGGGTGCGTCCACGCACGCTGGAACTTCGAGCTCACGAGCGCTCCCGGGATCGCGAAATGGCGGCGGTTCATGGACGACGCCTCCGATCTCGTCCTCTCGCTGGGGGGCTCGATCTCGGGCGAGCACGGCGACGGGCAGGCGCGCGCGGAGCTCCTCCCGAAGATGTTCGGCGACGAGCTGATCGAGGCTTTCCGGGAGTTCAAGTTGATCTGGGATCCCGACTGGAAAATGAACCCCGGGAAGATCGTCGACCCCTACCCGATCGCCTCGAACCTCCGTCTCAGCCCCGACTACCGCCCGCCGGTGCTCGACACGCATTTCGCCTACCCCAAGGACGGCGGCTCCTTCGCCCACGCGGCGGTTCGCTGCGTCGGCGTCGGCAAGTGCCGCAGGACGCACGGCGGGGTGATGTGTCCGAGCTACATGGTGACGCGCGAGGAGAAGCACTCGACGCGCGGGCGGGCGCACCTGCTGTTCGAGATGCTGAACGGCGAGGAGCTCGAGCTCTGGAAGTCGCCGGAGGTGCTCGATGCCCTCGATCTCTGCCTCTCGTGCAAGGGCTGTACGAACGACTGCCCGGTCGGCGTCGACATGCCGACGCTGAAGGCCGAGTTCCTCTCGCACCACTACGAGAGGCGTGTGCGCCCGCGGCACGCATACGCGTTCGGACTGATCGACCGCTGGGCGGAGCTCGCCTCGCACGCGCCGGGCCTCGCGAACGCGTTCACCCAGACACCAGGGATCTCGATGCTCGCGAAGGCAGCGGCCGGCGTCTCGCAGAAACGGCGGATGCCCGCCTTCGCGTCGACGACGCTGAAGGCGCGGTTCGCGGCGCGCACCTCGTCCGGAACCGGGCGCCACGTGATCCTCTGGCCCGATACCTTCACGAACCATTTCGAGCCTCACGTCGGCATCGCGGCGGTCGACGTCCTCGAAGCGGCCGGCTACCGGGTGACGATGCCGATGGGCCGTCTCTGCTGCGGTCGTCCGCTCTATGACTACGGATTTCTCGGTCTCGCACGCCGCTACCTCGAGCGGGTGATCGCGGCGCTCCGCGACGAGATCCGCGAGGGCGTGCCGGTGATCGGGCTCGAGCCGAGCTGCGTCGCCGTGTTCCGGGACGAGCTCGGGAAGATGCTCCCGAACGACGAGGACGCAAAGCGGCTCGCGGGTCAGACCTTCCATCTCGCCGAGTTCCTCGGAAACGAGGAGTACACACCGCCGTCGCTCGGGAACCACGTGCTCCTGCACGGCCATTGTCACGGGCGCGCGACGGGCGGGTTCGAGCCCGAGAAGAAGCTGCTCGAAGCGATGGGCTCGACGGTCGACACGCCGGACACGGGCTGCTGCGGGATGGCCGGCGCGTGGGGGTACGAGCGAGCGCACTTCGACGTGTCGCGTGACTGCGCCGAACGCGTGCTGCTGCCGGCGGTTCGCGACGCCGCGCCCGCGACGGTGCTCGTCGCGAGCGGGTTCTCCTGCCGGAGCCAGATCTCGCAGCTCGGCCCCGGAAGGAACGCACGGCACATCGCCGAGGTCCTCCATTCCGCGCTCGGAGCGGCGGAGCTGCCCCGGAGGCGCCTGGTCGCGGTCGACTAGCGGCGGCGCCGAAGGGGTCGGCTTGGAGTCGCGCCGGGCGCGGTAGCGCTAGAGGAGGGAGCCGATCGTGCAACGGTCGAGTCGCGGACTTCAGCGTCCAAGGCGCCTCGGGATCCGGGAGGCCGTCCGGGCGAATCCTCTCCCCGTCGTCTGGGGCGGGTGGCTCGCGCTGATGACGAGCGCGAACCTCGCGACACCGCTCTCTGCCGTCTACGCCGCGAGGTCCGGCTTCTCGAGCCTCGTTCTGACGACTACCAGTGCATGGGAAAAGGCCATGCGCATACAAGCGTCGGGGAGGGGCGGATCGGCGCCCCTCCCCCGACTCGTTCAGAGGCTGGCGGCTGCTACTTCGCCGCTGCGCAGCTCGGGATGCGCGTCTCCGTCGGTGCCCGGAAGACGGTGATCATCGCGGCGCCGAAGATGTAGCGGCCGCCCTTGACGTCGCCCGGAGTCGTCAGCCGCGGGTCCGTGTCGGAGCTCAGGACGGGGATGTTGTTGTTCGTCAGAGCCATCAGGTCCTGCGTGTTGTCCTGGCTCGGGTCGATCTCGCTCCAGGCGAGGACGGCGGGAACGCCGTCCTCCGACGAGGTGATCTCGACGTAGAACCGCTGGCTGTCGGTCTTGTCGCAAGCGAGGAACTTCGGCTTCGCGAGCTGCAGGATCGAGTAGAGCGTCGGGCCCGTCTCCGTGTTCACGCTCGGCGCGGTTCCCTGCAGGAAAGTGTCGGTCTGGGTGACCTGCGGCAGGGCCGCGAGCTGCGCCATCGTCAGGGTCATCGGGCTCGACACGTCGCCGTTGACGACGACGCTGCCCGCCGGCGGGTTCGCGTTGAGGCTCGTCGCGCCGCAGGCCGGGTTCGCGTTCGGCAGCTCACTCGGCGCACGGCCGATCGTGATCGTGCCGACATGCTGGATGTCACGGCCGCCCGAGTCGTTCGGGACGATCAGCCGGGGCCCGCTCGAGGTGAGGAACTTGCCGTTCTCGCTGATCGAGAGGATCGCCGGACGGTTGCCGAACCCGGGATCGAGCTCGCCGGGAGTGATCGCCACCGCCGCGGACCCGTCCGTGCTCGTCACCTCGGCCCAGTAGCGGAGCTCGTCGTTCTTGCACAGCGCGTTGTACTGGACCCCGGCGAGCGTGAGCACGGAGCTGAGAAGCGGCCCTGATTCCGTCGTCGAGGTGCCGCCGATCGGCAACGTGATCGTCTGCTGGGGCAGGATCGCGAGCTCGCTCGTCTTCAACGTCAGTGGGGAAAGACCGAGCGTCGGCCCGTTGATCACGACCGACGGGACGACCGAGCCTGACGTCGAGGCGCCGCCGCTCGCCGCAAGCGAGGTACCGGAGACGAGCATCACCGCAACGGCGACGAGCGCCGAGACAACCGCTTTCTTCATGGAGTCCTCCTCATCTGCAGAGATCCGAGACCTGCCTTGGTTCACCACCATCGTAGAAGACGCGATGGGGTCTGCATAGGTATTACCTCGGTGAAGGATCTCGTCCGATGGGGAGCGGGCTTCGAGCCTCGACGGCAACGCTGCTCCCGAGGCTCGAAGCTCCGCTGGTGGAGGCCTGTGCCTCCCGCGGTGCTATGACGTCGGCTCGACGATGATGAGCGAGTTCCCGTCGGGATCGCGCAGCCAGAACATCGGCGGCACAGGGCCGCCCCACCGGGTGACCTCCTCGTCGACGTCGACGCCGGCGGCCTTGAGCGCCGCGTGATCGGCATCGACGTCGGAGGTGTCGAGGCAGATCCCGGTCTGGCTGCCGCCGGCTTCCCGGTCGGGCGGGGGCGGGGCGAGGGCGATCGTCGTCGGGGTGCCGGCGACCGCGACCTCGACCCACCGCATCCCCTCGCCCATCGGCATGTCGACGACCTTCTCGAAGCCGAGGCTGCCGACGTAGAAATCGATCGCCCGGTCGGTGTCGCTGACGGTGACGCAGACGCGGCCGACCTGCGTGAGGTTGAGCTTGGAAAGGACGTTGGACATCTCGAGCCTCCTCTTCGTTGATTTACCGTTCAGACGGCGGGAGCCGTCGAAACTCATCGCTCGGCCGCGCCGACGATCCCGAGAGGTTCGTCGGGGTGCTCGCACAGGCCGGCCACGGCACGCTCGAATCCGTCGAGAAACGCGTGGACGAGGACCGGGTCGTAGCGTGACGCGTCGAACTTCAAGCGGAGCTGCTCATGCTCGGCCTTCCCGGCGCGACCGGCGAAGTACACGTCGAACTTCCTGGGCATGCCGGCGGGGGGCGGTCCCGGCCGGTCTGGCTCACGCAGCTCGAGGCGGGGGATAGACACCGTCTGCGACGGCTGCGGCGCGCGCTCTCCGGCGACGATCAGATCGAGGCCCGGCACTCCGATCGGGACACCACGAAACGCCCAGGGGAACGCTCCGTACGGGATCGCGAAATGCTCACCCGCCTCGGCAACCGCGTCGCGGACGTGCACGACCCACTCGTTGAAGGTCGGTGTGCCGCCGAGGCGAAGGCGCAGCAGGGTGAGGTTCGCGAGGAGCCCGATCATCGCCTGGAGCTCCGCGACCCTCCGGGCCGAGACGATGACGCCGAGTGCGAGATCGCGGCTCCCGGTCGTCTCGAGAAGATGAGCCGAGAACGCTGCAAGTCGCACGACGAAGTAACTCGCATGGCACTCGCGCTCGACCCGGTCGAGTGCCTCCGTCAGCCTGGGTGGGAGCGGCCGGACGAGGACCCCCTCGGTCGGCGGGAGATCCTCGATCGGGGCCGGGCGCAGAAACGGGAACCGCACCGCCTCCGGCGGCGGCGTGAGCCGGCGCCGCCACCAGGCGAGCTCGCTCCAGAAGAACGGCGAGCGGCGCCTGACCCGGGCGCGCTCCCACACCGTGTAGTCGCGGTACTGGAGCTGGAGCTCGTCCAGGGGTGGATCGCCGCCCTCGATCTCCGCCGCGTAGAGCGCCGCGAGCTCCCGGTAGAAGACGACCGACGACCAGCCGTCGAAGACGAGGTGGTGGATCGTGCGCACGAGCTCGTGCGTGTTCGTCCCGGTCAGAAGCAGCCGGAAGCGGGCGAGCGGCCCGCGCTCGAGGTCGAACGGCGTGGCTTTCTCGCGCGCGAGGAGCCCGGCGGCGGCAGCAGCAGGATCGGCCTCCGACCGCAGGTCGACGACCGACCAGTCGAGGAAGGGCGCGGGGTGGACGATCTGCACGATTCGCCCTCGCCGCTCGGAGAACGTCGTCCGGAGAACCTCGTGACGGCGCACGATCTCGCCGATCGCGCGTTCGAGCGCGCCGGCGTCGAGATCTCCGCGCAGCTCGACGGAGTTCGCGAGGTTGTGGAGTGTGCCCTGGCCGGGGGTGAGCCCTTCGTGCCAATACCCCTCCTGGACGACGGTGAGAGGCACTCTGCCGGAGTGGGGCCCGGCCCGGAGCGGGCGCCCGCGGCGCCGTGGCGGATCTGCCCGCATCCCCTCGATCGCCGCCGCCATCGCCGCGACCGTCGGGCTGCGTTCGAGTGCATTTGCATCCAGTTCGACCCCGAGGGCTTTGAAGATCTGGGCGACGACGATCGCGGCGCTGAGCGAGTCGCCGCCGAGCTCGAGGAAGTCGTCGGAGCGACCGACCGAATCGAGCTCGAGCACGTCCGCCCAGATCCCGGCGACGAGCTCCTCGGTCGAACCGAGCGGCGGGGCCACAAGGCGGGTGGGAGGGCCCTCGGCGATCGCACGCAGATCGACCTTCCCGTTCGACAGGAGCGGAAGCTCGTCGACCTCGACGATCCGGCTCGGAACCATGTAGGGCGGAAGCACGTTCGCGAGCTGCTGCTTCAGCCCGGCCGGATCGGCGGGCTCACGCGGGCTGTCGAGCGCGACGTAGGCCACGATCCGCTGGGTCCCCCGCGGCGAGGGCTCCGCGGCCACGGCGGCGGCGTGAACCGCCGGCAAGCCGTTGAGTGCGGCCTCGACGGCATCGAGCTGCACCCGGAACCCGCGGATCTTCGCCATGCGGTCGACGCGACCGAGAATCGAGAGCCGTCCGTCGTCATCGACCGCGCCGCGATCCCGGGTGTGGAAGACCTGGCTCACCGGCGCGAGAGTCGTGTCCTCGTCGGGGTCCCAGGGCCGCGCCAGGTAGCTGCTCTCGACCACGATCTCCCCGGTCTCGGCAGGGTTGCCGTCCTCGTCGAGGAGCCACACCGAGCAGCCGGGGAGCGAGAACCCGACCGGCAGGGGGGAGTCGTCGACGCGGATAGGCTCCTCGATCGGCTGCGAGCAGATGTGGGAGCCCTCGGTCGAGGCGTAGCTGTGGACGAGCCGGCCGTCGCCGGAGAGCGCCTGCCGGAGCGCCTCCGCTCTCGCGCGTCCGACGCGCTCGCCGCCGAGCCCGACCATGCGCAGCGTCGGCAGCCCCTCGGGGCCCATGCCGGCGAGGATCGGGTCGGCCATGGACGCCATCAGTGACGTCGCCTCGATCCGGTTCTCGGTCAGCCAGCTCGCGAGGCCCCCGAGGCCGAGCGCTGCCGCCTCGTAGCGCAGGAGCGTCGCCCCCGAGATCAGGACGCGCAGCGGCAGCATGCGGGAGAAGACGGGGGAGAGCACCATGCCGACGCGCGTCCCGGGGCGGATCCCCATGTTCGTCCCGTCCCGGAGGGCATGGTGAACCATCATCCGATGCGTACGGACGTGTCCCCGGGGCTCGCCGGTCGACCCGGAGGTGAACGCGAGCAGGGCGCTCCGTCCGGGCTCGATCTCGATCTCGGACGGCGCCTCCTGTTCGCGGGCGTAGTCGCCGAGCTTGCGGAGCCGGACGGGCGAGGGCGTCCCCGTTGGCTCGCCGATCACGAGGCCCGCTCGCGCTGCGCCGAGCGTGCGCGCGAGCGCGGCTTCGGGCAGGTTCGGATCGAGAGGCAGCGCGATCCGGCCCGCCTTGAGCGCGCCCATCAGCGCGACGAGGTAGGGGACGAGGTCACCTACGAGCAGCCCGACCGCACCGTCCGAGCTCGCTTCGGCCAGGATGCCTGCCGCGACCTGATTCGAGCGCCGGTCGAGCTCGTCGAAGGTGACCGTGCGGCCACGTTCCTCGATTGCGAGGGCGTCGCGGCTCGAGGCGACTCTCGCAGCGAAGGCGGCGGGGATCGATTGCTCGCTCTCGCGCTTCTCGCCCTGCGTGAGGACGCCCCAGCTGCCCACCACGCCGACGGGCCGCCTCTCCGACGTGAGCTTTGCAGCCTCCATCAGGCGGGGCGAGTCTACCCCGCCCGCAGGTTGCTCTTCCGACCGGTTGCTCGCGTAGAGTCGCGCGATGCAGGCGTTGCGTGAGCCGGCGGCGCGGCGTGCGTCGAAGGTCCTTCTGCGCGTTGCGCTTGCCGCGAGCGCTGCGGTGGTGCCCGCAGCGCTCCTCGCCGTGACTGCACGCAGCTCGACCCCGCCGCTCACGCCGGTGAGCGCGAGCTACGTCGTCTCCGCCTCCGCGGTACCGCTGTTCGTCGGACTGCAGCAGGGCTTCTACGCGGCGCACGGCCTCGACGTCCACCCGCAGGTCGTCACGGCCTCCTCGGCGGCAGTTGCCGGGGTAGCGAGCGGGCAGCTGCAGTTCGCCTCGGGTGCGATCGTGACCCTGATGCAGGCCTACTCCCAGGGCATCCAGATCGAGCTGGTCGGCCCCGAGGTCTCGACCACCAAGGGCTCGATCTGCATTCTCGCGAAGACCGGGACGACGCTTGCCCACGTGCGCACGATCGCGCTCAACAGCCTCGGCGGAACGGGCCAGCTCTCCGACGAGATGTGGCTGAAGTCCCGCGCGATCGATCTGCACTCGATCCAGTACGTGGCCGTTCCCTACAGCGCCCAGCTCTCCGCGATCGCGAACGGGACGGTCGACGCCGGCGTGATCGACCAGCCGTTCCTCTCGCAGGCGCTCACCCAGGGCGGGTTCTCGTGCCTCGGCGACGACACGATCGAGACGGGCCCGTACGGCTCGGCGGCCGCGTTCTGGTTCACCTCCCGCTCGTATGCGGAGCAGAACCCGCAGGTCGTGAAGCAATTCGCCGCGGCGTTGCTCAGGTCGAACGTCTATTCGGCGACCCATCCGGGCGCGGAGCAGGCCGCAGACAGCCAGATCACCGGCGTGTCGGCCTCGGCGGCCGCCTCGACCCAGTTCTTCGGCTACCCGACGGCCGTCAACCTCGGCGTTCTGCAGCGGATCGCGAGCCTCGGGTACCAGTTCGGGCTGATTCAGAACCAGGTGACCGTGAAGGACATGTTCTGGCCGGGCGTCAGATTCACGCGCATCTAGCTCCGGGACGCAGGACGGCGTTGTGGCTCGGCGTCCTGGCGCTCGCGGCCGGTGCCGCAGCGGCGCACCCGGCCGCGACGCCGGCAGCGGCGACGATCACCATCGCCGTGCCGCGCTCGGATGCGGCAGTCCCGTTCGAGCTCGCAGCGAAGCACGGCCTCTTCGCCTCGAACGGCGTGCAGGTGCAGCTGATGCTCGTCGCCTCGACGTCACAGGCGCTCGCCGCGGTCGCGGGCGGCAAGGCGCAGTTCGGAGTCGGGGATCCCTCCTCCGTGATGGTCTACGACGTCGACAAGCCGGCGTCGCTCCAGCTCGTCTCCGGTGTGACGACGACGAGGCGCGGCTTCACGGGGCTGCTGACGGCGACCGCCGGGATCCGTAGCGCGGCCGGCATCTACGGGAAGCGCGTCGGCGTCCCGGAGCTCGACGGGCTCGATCGCCTCGCGGCCCAGGTCTGGCTCGACGAGAACGGCGCCGACACGAACACGGTCACCTTCGTCCAGGTCGCCTCGTCGAACGCCCGGCGGGCGCTCGCGAAGCGGTACGTCGACGCGGTGCTCGTCGAGCAGCCGGAGCTTGCGACCCTGTCGGCCGTGCCGGGGATCAGGTCGCTCGGAGACATCGAGAACGGCCTGCTCGGCTCGGAGGCGGCGGCGACAGCCGTGTTCTCGACGAGTGGATTCCTGCAGTCGACGCCCGGCCACACGGAGGCGGCCGGGCTCGTCGGAGCACTGCGAGCAGCGGTCTCCTATGCGGCCACCCACCGCGCGGAGTCCATCTCGATCCTCTCGGCCGACGCGGGCTGGACGCACGCCGCGACCGCCACGATGACGCCGCTGTACTCGGTGACTCTCAGCACGTTCATCCTCGAGCAGATCGCCGAATCTCAGTACGCCTACCAGATCGCGAGTGGTCAGCCGAACGTCGCGGCGCTCGTGTGGGCGGGCGCCCCGCAGAGCTCGTAACGCCCGATCCGGTCTGCATACTCCACTCCCTGATGGGGGTGCTGCGAGCGGATCGACGGCAGTTCCTCTGGAACGCGATCCCGTGGTTGACCGCCCTCGGCGTGCTGCTCCTGTGGCAGGCGCTCGCCGAGCTCGACACGCAGTACCTGCCCGAGCGTGACGTCCCCCCTCCGACGCGGATCGTGCACGCGCTCGCGTCTCAGGCCCGGACGGACCGGTTCTGGAGCGCCGTCGAGCAGACGCTGAAGGGTTGGTCCGTCGGGCTTGCGCTCGCGTTCGCCGTCGCGATGCCGCTGGGGATCGCCCTGGGGCTCTCACGGCCCGCATTCCGGGGCGTCCGCTCGCTGGTCGAGCTCCTGAGGCCCATCCCCGGCGTCACGCTGCTCCCGCTGCTCGTGCTGCTCGTCGGGCTCGGCTTCGAGCTCAAGCTCATCCTCGTCGCGGTCGGAGCGTTCTGGCCGCTGTTCCTCCAGTCGGTGTACGGCGTCCGGAACGTCGAGCCCGTCGCGCTCGAGATGGCCCGCGCCTACAGGGTCGGGCCTCTCTCGCGCTTCTGGCGGGTTGTCGTCCCGAGTGCTGCACCGTACGTCGCGACCGGCCTCCGCATCTCGGCGACGGTGGCGCTCGAGGTGGCGATCGCCGTCGAGCTCCTCGTCGGGGGCAAGGGGATCGGGACAGAGCTCGGCGCGACCTCGAGCTCGGACCGGATCCCGACGATGTACGCCTACGTCCTGACGGCATCGCTGCTCGGGATGGTGATCAACGTCGGTGCCCGCCGGCTCGAGCGACGCCTCCTGCACTGGCACGCGTCGCAGCGCATCGTGGCCGCCGTATGAGGAGGGTCGCCGTCGCGCTCGCCGTCGAGCTCACGCTCCCAGCCGGTCTGCTCGTGACGTGGTGGTTCGTCTCGGCAGACGACACGTCGCCCTACTGGCCGTCGCTTGCGAAGATCGTCCGGGCGTTCCGCGAAAGCTGGCTCTTCGCCGACGTGCGTCCCGACCTCGTTCCGAGCCTCGAACGCATTGCCGGCGGGTTCGCGCTCGGAGTGGCGCTCGGCGTCCTCGGCGGCCTTGCGGTCGGAATGTCGCCCTGGGTTCGGCGCGCGTTCGAGCCGCTCCTCGAATGCCTTCGCGCAACCCCGGTCGCGGCCATCCTTCCCGTGTCGATCCTGCTCCTCGGGATCGGCTACTCCCAGAAGGTGCTCGTGATCGCGTTCGCCACCACGTGGCCCGTGCTGATGAACACCGCGGAGGGGGTTCGCGGCATCGATCCCGAGGTGCTCGAGCTCGCGAGCCTCTACCGCCTGCGCCGCCGCGACCGTCTCTTCCGCGTGATCCTTCCCGGCGCGCTTCCGCAGATCTTCGCGGGGCTTCGGATCTCCCTCTCGCTCTCGCTGCTCGCGATCGTCTTCGCGGAGCTCTACGCGGCCCACGACGGCCTCGGCTACTTCATCCTCTTCGCACAGAGCACCTTCAGGATCGCCGAGATGTGGTCCGGGATCTTCGTCCTCGCCCTGTTCGCCTACGTGCTGAACCTGCTCTTCGGCCTGCTCGAGCGGCGGGTGCTCTTCTGGCATCGGGGGTTCGCCGCGTCGGCGCTCGGTAAGCCGAGTTGAGCTCGGGCCGCCGCGGAGCTCTCGTCGAGGTCGACGACCTGTCGAAGGTCTATGGTTCCGGCGCCGACGCAGTCGCGGCGATTGCCGACCTGACCTTTGCGATCGAGCCCGGGGAGCTCGTGTGCGTCGTGGGGCCGTCGGGTTGCGGGAAGACGACCCTGTTGAAGTGCGTGGCGGGCCTCCTGACCGCAACGAGCGGATCCGTCCGGCTCGGTGGAGAGAGGGTGGAGCGGCCGCCCGAAGGGCTCGCGCTCGTCTTCCAGGACTACAGCCGGTCGCTCCTACCGTGGCTGAGCGTGCGCGGCAACGTCGCGCTGCCGCTCCGCGCGCAGCGGATCCCGCGAGCCGAGCGTGACCGGTTGACGCTCGAGGCGCTCCGGGCGGTCGGGCTCGACGAGTTCGCCGACCGCCACCCGTGGCAGCTCTCGGGCGGGATGCAGCAGCGAGCTGCGATCGCCCGGGCCCTCGCCTACCGGCCCGGTGTGCTGTTGATGGACGAGCCGTTCGCGTCGCTCGACGCCCAGGCGCGCGCCGGGCTCGAGGATCTCCTGCTCGAGGTGTGGGAGTCGGCGGGCGTCACCGTTCTCTTCGTCACACACGACGTCGACGAGGCGGTGTACCTCGGCGATCGCATTCTCGTCCTCACACCCCGGCCGGCGCGGATCGGCGAGGTCGTCCGCGTCGACCTCCCGCGGCCTCGCGACCAGCTCACGACCCGGGGCAGCCGCGAGTTCGCGGAGATCCGGACACACGTCTGGAGGCTCGTCAAAGGAGAGGTCGAGCCGTAGGTCCCGCGCCCTCCAGGTGAACCTCGGTGTCTGCAAGCGGCGCGGATGCCCTCGCGGTGCAGCCGCCGCCCGAGCCGGCGGCGCGTCAGGCCACGGAGTCGGCGGCCCTCGTCTCCTCGAGCGCCTTCAGCGCGGCGGCGGCCGCATCCGGGGTGTCGAAGATGTCGAAGACGCGATCGAGCAGCGTGAGGGAGAAGATCGTTCGGATGCTGGGGTTGCAGACGATCATCAGCGCGCCGTCTCTGAGCCGGAGGCTCTTGTTGATCCCGATGAGCACCCCGAGCGCGGTCGAATCGACGAATGTCGTCTCGGAGAGGTCGACGAGCACGAAGACGGCGTCCTCGTCGAGGAGCTTGGTCAGCCGCTCCTTGAGCGAGGGAGCGGCGAGGATGTCGAGCTCACCGCTGACGGCGAGCCCGTGGCTGCCCTCGGCGGTGTCGGTCGGGGTGATCTCGAAGTCCATGCTCCCGCAAGCCTACCGCGACGTGGAGCGACCTCCCCGGGCCATGGTCACGCCGGGCGTTCCGCCCGAGGTGCCACGGCTACACAGGCCTCGTCTCCGCAGCCGTGGTTCCCGTTCAGTTCGACGCCCGAGCGGGATCGGTCGTGTCCGTCGCGGGCGGATCGGGCAAGGGCGTCGGAAGGCAGTCCATCCCCCAGTACTCGCAGAACTGGTAAGCCGTGCAGCCGGTTCCGTCGTCGATACAAGTTCCCACGTACGGCTCCGGATGCACGGATAGCTGCACGTGGATGAAGAGGGGGCCCGAGCGCGGAGTCACAGCGGCGTGGCTGACAGCGGCGCTCTTGGTCGCCGGCGCACTCGTCCGCGCGGTGACGTGATGGTCGGGCTTCGCGTGATGAGCCTTTCCGATCCCGGCGGCGTTGGCGGCCGGGGTGGCCAGCGCGAGCGTTGCAACCGTCGGCAGAAGGATCGTGTTCAGCTTCATGTCGGGCTCCTCTGGTCGTGACGAATCACCTCTTGATTCGGCTGAATCCAAGGCTAGGAGGCGGGTTTCGCCGCGTCGTTACGGCGCCTGACACTCCGTTTGTCAAGCTCATGACACGCGGGGCGGCGGGAGGTGGATCGCGCGCCGTCGCACCCGCTTTGGCGAATGTCGCGAGGTTCACGTTCGGCGTGTCGGGGCTGCGAACGCCGGGAAGCTCGGGCTCGTGTTCGATCTCCGGTGGCGGGTGACCTCCTAGCACCCGCCACTTCTTTTCCTCGCATGCGCCGGCGGCTCCCACACGAGACAGAAGAGGCGCGAGTTGGTTCGCGGTCGCCTCCGACGTACCATCGCGCCGCTGACCTGCACGGGTTGCGACGGGCAGAGCCCAGACCGCGCGCGCTGCTCACAAGTGCCCGGCTCGCCCCTGGGCGCGCAGTTCATCCAGCCCGACGAGGCTGGACGGAGGCTCGCGGACCGCCCGATCGTCTTCCTGATCCACCTCATGGAGTGGCGACTCCTCGCCGCCGATCACGAGCTGCGACAGATCGTCCAGGTCGCGCGGCGGCGGACGTTCCGGAAGGGCGAGGTCGTCGTCCACCAGACCGACCCGGCCGATTCGATCCACCTGATCGGGAAGGGTCGGTTCGCGATCCGGGTGATGACCTCGCTCGGCAAGCCGGCAACGGTGCTCGCCCAGGAGATCCTGGCCGGAATGGCCGGTACCTCTCGCGCCACCGTCAATGCGAGCCTGCGCGACGCAGGCCCGCGGGCTACTCGAGCTCGCTCGGGGCAGCGTCCGGATTGTCGATCCGGACGGCCTCGCGAAACGCGCGCGATAGGAATCCGCGCGGAACGAGGGCGGATCAACCGGGAGCTCCGTCGCGGCCGTGACATAGCCCGCGTCGGCCAGTTGAACGTCGGGGCCAGAGCCCGCTCGTAGTTTCTGAACCGACCCCGAACGACCGGGTCGGCGCCTCGGGGCTCGCGGCATCGACCGTCGCGACTCCGACTACCTCCAGGAGGACAGCGATGATCGATCTCAACCGGTACGTCATGGAGGATGCCCGCGGGGCCCGGCGGCTCGCCGGCAAGGTCGACCCGGAAACTTGGGTCGAGGCGTACATCCGGCCGCTGCTCCGGCCCGGGTCTCGCGTTCTCGACGTCGGTTGCGGCTCCGGAACGATGACTGCGGCTGCTTCGGCCACCTACCCCGAGTGCGAGTTCGTGGCGGTCGACCGGAGCGACGCGCGTGTGCGGGTGGCCGCGGAGGCTCTCTCGGCCTTCGAAAACGCGACGGCGACTCTCGGTTGGGCAGAGGAGTTGCCCTTCGACGACGAGAGCTTCGACCTCGTCTGGACGCGCTTCCTGCTCGAACATGTTCCCGACAAAGGACAGGTCGTCGCAGAGCTCGCGCGGGTGACGCGGCCCGGCGGCAGGCTTCTCCTCCAGGACCTCGACGGCCAACTCGTCAACCACTATCCGCCCGACCCCCTGCTCGAAGTTCAGCTGACCCGCGCGCTCGCGATCCTGGGCGGATCGGGGTTCGATCCGAACGTGGGCCGGAAGCTGCACTCGCTCCTCTACAACGCCGGCCTGCACGAGCTCGACGTGCGGATCGAGCCCTACCACACGATCATCGGGGCCATCGAGCCGCGAGCACGGCGGCGCTGGAAGCTGAAGCTCGCGATCGCCGCCGACGCACTCGAGGAAGCGGGCTACTCGCGCGTAGCCGAGGGAGCCGAGCGCCTCCTCGCCTACCTCGACCGCGAGGATACGAGCACGTTCTCCCATCTCTTCACCGCGTGTGGAACGAAGCCGTCGGTACCGCTCTGATCCGGGAGGGGCGCCGCCGCTGCCCCTGAGCTATCCGGCGAGGACCTGCTGGGCGAACCGCACGACCATCGCGCCGTCCCCCACCGCACCCGCGACGCGGTTCGACGCTTCCGCTCTCACGTCGCCGGCCGCGAAGACACCTGGACGGACCGTCTCGAGCAGGTGAGGCTCGCGATCGGCGAGCGGCCACTGCAGATGGCCCTCGCAACCGGCCGCGCCGTCCCCGCAGAGCAGGTACCCGCCGGCGTCGACCGCCAGGATCCCGGCGGCCGCCTCGCTGCACGGATCGGCGCCGATCATCACGAACACGGCCGCGACCGCAACCTGCCCCTCGTTCTCGTCACGGCGGTCGCGCAGCGTCACCGACTCGACCGTGGCGAGGCCGTGCACGGCGACGAGCTCGGTCTCGGTGACCACCTCGATCCGCGGCGAGCGCTCGATGCGGTCGATCAGGTAGTGCGACATCGTCGACTTGAGGGCCTTGCCGCGGACGACGACGCGCACGCTGCGCGCCTTCGTCGCCAGGTGAATCGCCGCCTGTCCAGCGGAGTTGCCGCCGCCGACGACGATCACGTCCTCGTCGCGGTAGCGCTCCGCGTCGGCTGCCATCGCCGCGTGGTAGACACCGGCACCGCGGAACCGGTCGATTCCCTCCGCCTGGAGCTCGCGCCAGCGGGCGCCCGTCGCCATCACGAGCGAGCGTGCGAGCACGTGCTGCCCGTCGTCGAGGTCGACCCGGACGAGCCCCTCCGAGCCGTCCGCGAGCTCCACGGCCCGGTGGAAGCTCGACAGCACGGCGTCGAAGCGCCGCGCCTGGAGCGTCGCCTTGCGCGTGAGCTCCGTGCCGGAGATGCCGCTGGGAAAGCCGAGGTAGTTCTCGATCCGGGTGCTCGTCCCGGCCTGGCCGCCCGGCGCCCACGCCTCGGCGACGAAGGTGCGCAGCCCTTCCGAGCCGCCGTACACCGCGCTCGCGAGGCCGGCCGGACCGGCACCGAGGACGACGAGGTCGAATCGTTCCCCGTCCACGTCGGCCCGCAACTGGAGAGAGCGGGCAACCTGGGCCGCGGACGGATTGCGCATCACCTCGGTGGCGTGCACGAGAACGGGCGTCTCTGAGCGTGGGATGTCGAGCCAGTCGAGCAGCGCGGCGCTCTCGGCATCGGTGTCGACGTCGTACCAGCGGACGGGCAGGAGGTTTCGCTCGAGCAGGTCGCGCACCTCGAACGCCCGGCGTGAGCTGCGCGGCGCGATGAGGCGCATGACCCCGTGGCCCTCGGCCTCGTGCCACGCGCGACGCGCGAGCAGGGTGCGGAAGATGTGCTCGCCGAACTCGGGCCAACGCGCGACCATGTCGCGCAGGCCGGCACGGTCGAACACGATCGCGTCCGTCTGGTCGACCGCGACGCAGGCGCTGATCGTCGGCTCGCCCGTGAAGGCGGCGATGTCGCCGATGAACGTCGGGCCGTCGGCCTGCGCGATGTGCACGTCCTTGCCGGGCTTGCGGTCGATGAACTCGACGAGCCCGCGCTCGAGCACGTAGAACGGCGCGTCGCGCACGGCGTGCTCGTACAGCACCTCGCCGGGCTGGAAGGAGGCACGCGTGCCCTTCTTCGCGAGCCAGTGGAGCTTCTGCTCGGACAGGCGCGGAAACATGATCGCGTCGCCGAGATCGGGGAACGTCT